>JBBRXR010000169.1:0-4853 GCA_038238485.1 Elusimicrobiota bacterium
GCGCGACCTCATCCAGAACCTCAAGAAAGAGAAGACGGTCATTCTGTCCACCCATATCCTTTCCGAAGTCCAGCACACCTGCGACCGCGTTCTCATCATCAGCCAGGGCCGCATCGTGGCGGACGGTTCCCCCAAGAGCCTCGCGGGCTCGCTCCAGGACGTGAACCGGCTTTATGTCGCGTTCCGCGGTCCGAAAGACGAGATTCAGCAGGCGCTCTCAACCCTCGACGGCGTGAAATCCCTTTCCGTGGACGGCACGCTGGAGGCCGAGGGATTCGTGCTGGAATCCGATGCGGGCCGCGACCTGCGCGAGGACGTTTTCCGTTTCGCCGCTTCCCGCAACTGGCCGCTCCTGGCCATGCAGCAGAAACGGCTCAGCCTCGAGGAAGTTTTCCGCGCCCTCACGCAGCCGGCGCGCGAAGCGGAGGGGCCCGAAGATGAAGATTGATTGCCGCGTTGTTCGCGCGATCGCCTCGCGCACGTTCCGAAACGCCGTGGAGTCGCCCATCGCCTACGTGGCCGGCGTTTTCTTCTACTCGCTCGTCGGCGTGCTCTTCTCGCTCAATTATTTCATGCAGGGTCAGGCGAGCATCGACGCGGTGTCGAGCATCGCGCCGTGGGGGCTGTGGTTCGTCATCCCCGTGCTGACGATGGGCCTTTTTTCCGACGAGATGCGCAGCGGCACCTACGAATCGCTCGCCACGCTGCCGGTGAGCGACACGGAAATCGTTCTCGGTAAGTTCGCGGGCTTTGCCGGCCTGGCCTTTCTCCTGATCTTCGGCCTCGCTTTCTTCGTCGTCGTGGCTGCCGTCACCGCGCAGAGCGGCATCGGCATCGATTGGGGCGCGGCCCTCGGCACGCTCGTTTCTCTTTTCCTGGTGAGCCTGTCCTTCGGCGCCATCGGCGCATTCTCCTCGTCTCTCGCCAAGAGCCAGGTGGTGGCGGTCATCATCGCGCTCATCATCTGCACGTTCTTCTTCCTCGCGGGGCAGTTCTACACGCTCCTGCCGGGCTGGTCCGCGCGGCTCGCCGATTTCGTCGGCGTTTCGTCTCACGTCAGCACGCTCAGCCGCGGCGTCTGGGATCTCCGCGATCTTTTCTACTTCGTCTCGCTGCCGGGGTTCTTCCTTTTCCTCACGGTCCAGCGGCTGACGACCCGGAGATTCTGATGGCCACCAGCGTCCAGTCGGAACGCCGCCGTTTCCAGCTTTTCTCGCTCACCGGAGCGGTTCTCGTTCTCGCCATCATCGCCACCGCCCATTTCGTCATCAGCATCGTCCCGCTTCGGATCGACACGTCGTCCGGCGGCGCGTATTCCGTTTCCCGCGCCACCAAGGGCGTCCTGCGCAAGCTTGACGACACGCTGATCGTGCGCGTCGTTTTCTCGCGAGACCTGCCGCCGATCTACAAGCTCAACGAACGCTACCTGATCGACCTTCTCTCGGAATACCGGCGCGCGTCGCACGGAAAGATCCGCGTGGAATATTTCGACCCGGGCGCCTCGCCGAAGAACCGCGAGCTCGCCATCGACTACGGCATCGTTCCCGTCCAGCTCGACGTCGTCGAACGCGACCGCCATGAAGTCGCCGAGCGCTTCATGGGCGTGGCGTTCTTCTACGGCGACAAAAGCGAGGCCGTTCCTTTCATCCAGGACATGCAGAACCTCGAGTACGAAATAACGGTGCGCATCAAGAAACTGTTGGACCCGACCAAGCGGGTCATCGGTTTCGTCGGCAACGGCGGCGCCTCGGCGCCCGGCTTCAGCAAGTCGTTCGAGCCCATGAAGAAACCGCTGGAAGATCTTTATGAGATCCGGCCCGTCGACGCGTCGCAGCCCATTGCTTCCGATGTGCGCGCGCTCTGGTGGCTCGGGCCCGTGGAGGCGTCGAGTTCCCCGTTGGTGGCCCAGAACCTCGCCCAGTTCGTGCGCGAGGGCGGATCGCTCGGAATCATGGCCGACACGCACGAAGTGAACGTCGGCCAGTTCCGGACCGCGCCGATTCCCTTCGACTGGAACCCCGTGCTGTCGCAGTGGGGCCTCTCCATCCGGAAGGGTTTCGTTGTCGACACGCGCTGCGACCGCATTCAGATCCGCGCCATCCAGGGCGCGTACCAGATGATCAACGTCGTCGACTATCCCTATTTTCCGCTCGTCACGGCGCTCGACCGCAGCCACCCGGCCGCCCGCGGGATCGATGGCATCACCATGCCGTTCGTCTCCGCGCTCGAATATAAGGGCGCCCTGCCGGAAATCAAATACACGACGCTCGCCGAAAGCTCGGGCAACAGCTACCTCGAGGAATTCCCGATCATGGTGAGCCCGATCGACGACCGCATTCGCCCACCGGACGCGCCCGCCGGGCCGTTCCATCTCGCGGTGCTGGCGGAAGGCAAGTTCGGTCCGTCCAAGATCGGCCGTGTGGCGGTGTTCGCTACCTCGCGCTTCGTGCGCGCCGAATTCCCGATGCGACCATCCAATTACGCGTATTTCTTTAATTTCACCGACTGGCTCGCCCAGGACGATGTCCTGCTCTCCATCCGTTCGAAAGGCTTCGCCCGCCGGCCGCTCAAGCAGTTCAGCGATGGCGGCCGCTCCGCCATCAAGATCGTGAGCGTCCTCGCGATGCCGGTGTTGACGCTCCTCCTCGGCTTCGTGGCCTGGCGCTTCGAACGCTCGCGACGAGCGGCCGTGGCGCGTGACTATCAGGAGACGGTGGTTTGAAGAAGACGACGCTCGCCGCGCTCGTCGCGGTGCTCCTCGTCCTCATCGGCGCGGCGGTGGTGGTGGGCCGCTCCGGCCGCCCCGCTCCCAGCGAAATGTCCCCGCTCGCGACGCTGCCGATCGACCAGATCACCCAGCTGGAACTGTCCGTGAACGGCGCGACCACCACGATCAAGGACGTTAACGGGGACTGGCGCATCGTCACGCCGTTCGAAGACCGCGCCTTCCGTGAGGCCGTCGTTCGCCTTCTCACGTTTCTCAAAGACATCCGGCTCGGCTCGGTCGTGTCTGAAAACCCGGCGCGTTTCGTCCAGTTCGCTCTCGATGACGCCCAGGCCACGCGCTTCAAGGTGTTCGCGAAGGGCCAGGAGACGCCGGTGCTGGACTATTGGGTGGGGAAGGAAGCGACCGATCCGACCAGCTGCTTCATCCGCGTGCCGGGCTCAAACCAGGTGCGGACAGCGGAGAACCTGCCCGTGTCGGCGCTGCTCAAAAGCCCCGAGCTCTTCCGTTCTCCGGTCGTTCCGCCGTTCGAACCGCAGGACATCACCGCCATCAGCGCGAAGGGGCCCGTCGACGTGACCATCGTGGAGACGACCGGGACGTGGCACAACAAGGCGACGGGCCGCATCCTTCCGGACGACCTTCGTCAGGAGATCGGCCGGGGATTATCGGGATGGCGGACGGACGTTTTCACCATCAGCCAGCCTTCGGGGCAGGGGTTTGAGAAGCCCTATTTCACGCTGGAATTGAGCCGCGGTGGGACAAACGCGACGGTCATCGTGGGGGGACCGGCCGCGGATCAGCCGAAACCGTCCCGCTACGTCCGCTGCAGCGACCGGCCCGCGATCCTCGTCGTGGACGACGTTCTGACGCAGGCGGTCATCGACCGGTTAAAAAAAGCCGAATAATTTTTGCTACACTTCGTCACCCTTCCAGCCCAAGGCCGGGAAAGGCCAGCGCCTTTCCCTTTTTTATTGCAGGGCATCTTTCGTGGTGGTCGTAGCTCAACTGGTTAGAGCGCAAGGTTGTGGACCTTGAGGCTGCGGGTTCAAGTCCCGTCGATCACCCCACACACGAGGCTGGATTTTCGGGTCGCTAGCTCAACTGGCAGAGCAGGTCCCTCTTAAGGACAAGGTTGCAGGTTCGATTCCTGTGCGGCCCAAATTTTTTAAAGCGTGTCCGATAGCCGGGTGAACATCGCGACGAATTCTTCGTTCGTGCACGGCCGCGACAGCGCCGCGTCGGCGCCGAGCTTGAGCACCTGCTTCTTCCATCCCTGATCCGCCGTCGAAGATATCGCCAGAATCTTCATTTTCTTCCAGGCTTTGTTCGAGCGGATCCGCTCGCAGACCTTAAACCCACTCACGCCCGGCAAATTCATGTCCAGAATCACGATGGACGGGACCAGCGCCGCCACCTTCTCTCCCGCTTCGAAGCCGTCCACCGCGTCCTCCACCTTCAACTGGGAATGGGATTTCTCGATGAGGCGCCGGAGGAGCCGCCGCGCGCCCGGGTCGTCTTCCACGACGAGGACGGTGAGGTGGTGGGACGAGCCAAGATGGCTCGGCACGGGGTAGCCGTGGCTGTTCAAAAATTTAACGAGATCTTCCTCCCAGACGCGGCGATGTCCGCCGCCGGTCGTGAGGCAGGGGAGTTTGCCCTCATCGATCCACCGACCGACGGTGATGGGCGCGACTTGGCAGATTTTCGCGATTTCGTAGGTACCGAGCGCTTTCTTTCTCACGTGAGTCCTTTTGGAAATAAATTAAACCGACTGAAGAATCTTAGCCGGGATCGACCCGTCATGTAAGAGCGGAATGTGTCCATTGTAGGTTTTGTTGGATTATTTCTTCGAATCTCGTTTCTTCCGTTGTTCGCCGACGACCTCCAGGACGCAAATCGGGGGGTGCCAAAAACGCCCGGAAATCCCGCCGTTTTCTCGATGGGTTTGTTGAGGGGCGCTCTTTAGGGCCGGGGCCGATTTTGCTACGATTTCTCACTGCCAGGAAGACCGGTTCTCACACACGCACCTTCCCACGTATTGGATCATCAAGATTTTATTGCGCCCGTAGCTCAGCTGGCAGAGCGTCTGGCTTCGAACCAGAAGGCCGCAGGTTCGAGCCCTGCC
>JBBRXR010000170.1:0-4849 GCA_038238485.1 Elusimicrobiota bacterium
GGCCACGGTGGGCGCCGTCCGCGACCTCTCCGACGAGTTGGCGATGGTGATTCTCTACGCGTGGAAAAGCCGGCCCGCCGGCCTCTACCGTACGCGCGATTCCGAGAGCGCTTCGAGCGCGTTGACGCACGGCGTCAGCCGGTGGGTCGCGGAAAACTTGAACCTCGATCCCGACAGCGCGGTGACCGAGGTGGTGGTCGCCCCGATCATCGAAGGCGCGACGCTCATGCATTTTATTCCGTGGTTCCCGCTCATGCACCGGCAACACTCGTGGCATCAGTGGGTCGGCATGGGTTTCATCTACGGCGCGGCGATCGGAGCGGCGTTCGTCTTCGGTCACGGCTTCAGCCTCGAGTGGACGTCTCTCCTCTCCGCCTATCTCGGCGGCATGGCCGGCCACTCCGCCTACAACGCGCTCGCGCGGCGCCTCGAATGGGCCCGGCTCTCCAAGGACCGGACGGAAATAAATTTGTCGGCGACGCTCGAACGACTGCGAACGCGCCTGCGCGAGCGCCTTGGCGATCAGACGGACGCCCTCATCGCGCAGATCTGGCTCGAGCCCCAGTTCGACGGCAGACGTATCAACGTCACCCGCACCATGGACATCATCGCCAACGCCGTCGACGCGGCCCGGTTGACGCCGCGAAACCACGGGGCGCTTCGCGCGCTCGTGGAACTGGGGGTTTCGCTGCAAGGCCGGCTCGATACCTTTCAGGACCTCATCGCCGCGCTCAACGGCATCAGCGGGCGCGATGACCGCCGCCGGATTCTGGAAGCGCTCCCGGCTGCCGTCTTCAAGCGGCGCGTCGCCAACGCGCCCACGTTCCTGGCCGCGCTCCTCGCGACCCTCCGCGCCACGCGCGCGGCCGCCCCCACGGACGCGGCGGACGAGCCGGACGCGCCCATCGATCCGTCGATCAAGCCGCTGGAACGCGGCCAGGCCGAGATCTCCATCTCAAGCCACGGCGATCCGGGCGAAGAAGCGTTTCTCGCTGTTTTGAAATTCCGCGGCCTCGCCCACGGCCACATCAGCATGGATTTTGTGATCGACGAGGCGGACCGATCACTCCGCATCGAAACGCTGCAGGCAAACGGCCTCCGGTCGCTGTCGGGGGAAAACCGCGTGAAGACGTCTCACTGGAATTCGATCCTGCTTGCCGAGGCGATCGCCTACGCGCGGGCGCGCGGCCTCGAGCGCGTCTACGTCATGCCGCCCTTCGCGCATTACCTCGTGTGGACGCCGTACTGGTCCTTCGCGGGAGAGCGCGTTGAGTTCCATCCGGCGTCCTACGTGACGCGGAAACACTACGCGAACCTTCCGCTCTCAGCAGGCTTCCATCTTTCCGTTCGTCCCGCGGTCTCCGTCAGCCGTGAATTTCCGGAACTGACGGCGGCGCTGCGATGGGAGTTCGACGTCACCGCCGACCCGCTCGCCTCTGCGGTCGAACGCCTCATCTATCGGCGACATCAGGGCGGAGAAGCGGTATCGCTGCGGAGAGTATTGGCGCGCACCTTCCGAGGCCAGGACGTCGTCCGGTCGGTCGATCTCGGAACGGGTGACGGCCGGTTCATGTACCAGATGGAAAACGTTTTCCTCGCCGGACTTCCCGGGACCCGCATCGAGCAGATGGGAACCGACGACGGCGTGTTGAACACGACGAAGGTGTCGGCGTATCCCGACAACGACGCGTTCCTCCGCACGCACGGGCCGGCTTCCATGGATTTCGTTTCGATGAACGCGCCGTTTCCGGACCAGCGCATCCCGATGCTCGCCATCGCGGACGCGCTCATCAAGCCGAACGGCCTTCTCTTCGTCACCACGGGCCCGACGGGTTTCAAGAAGATGATGATCCCGTGGCTGCTGACGCACGGATACACCGTGACGCTGATCGCCGGCATGGCGAACCACCCCGACTACAGCATCTACGAAGGCGATGGCGCGATGGGAACGCTTCTGGCGTCGAAGGGCCCGCTCCCGATTTTCGATGAGCTTCGCGCGCGCGGCTACGAAGTGGCGCGCCTCAATGACACGACATCCGGGCCCACGGGCAGCGCGCTCACCCACGACATCAGCCGGTGGGCCGCGAAGAAGCTTCGCCTCGACCCGAACGGCGCCGTCGCCGAAGTGGGAATCGCGTCCGTGGTCGAGGGCGCGACGCTCATGCATTTCATCCCCTGGTTCCCGCTGATGCACCGGCAGCGCTCGTGGCATCAGTGGGTTGGCATGGCTTTCATCTACGGCGTGGCGATCGGAGCGGCGTTCGTCTTCGGTCACGGCTTCAGCCTCGAGTGGACGTCTCTCCTCTCCGCCTATCTCGGCGGCATCGCCGGCCACTCCGCCTACAACGCGCTCGCGCGCCAATTCCAGTGGGCGCGGCTGAGCGCGACGGACAAGTCGAAACCCGACTATGCCGATCTGCCGGGCGGCGTGAAAAGCAAGCTCGCCAAACACACTTTCCCCCGATTGCTCGCGGACCTGGCCGTTGTGGGCGGGCCCGTTGATGAAGCGAGACTGCGCGCCGCTCTCGGACGCATCGGTTCACGCCTGAAGGACGGCGGCGACGTCACCGCGCTTCTCGACAACGTGAATCGCGGACGCGCCGCGCCAACCAGCGCGGCGCCCGCGGTGACCGGGTCCACGACGGCTCAACGGATCGACGTCAACGCCGCGAGCGGCGACGCGCTCCAGGCTGCCTTCATCGCCGCCGGCGTTCCCGCGCTGGCCGCGTCGGGCGCCAGCTTCGCTTTCGTCGCGGAACGCACGCTCCGCGCTTCCCAAGCGCGCGCCGATGCACCCCGCGCTCCGTTCCCTACACAGGAGTCTCTGATCGCTTTTCTCACGCCGATCATCGGAAACGACCGCGCGCTGAGCGTGGCGCGCGCGTCAACGTTGCCGACGATCCTCGAGGCGCTCGATCAATTCGCCGGGCCGTCCCCGGCGACGCCCGACGTAACCACTCCGGCGGGCCCCGTGGACGCGTCCGTGATCGCGGTGGCCATCCGGCACGACGACCCGCGGCGCGTGAGCGCCGTGGCGCGCGCGTTCGCCGCAGGCCTCCGCGCCCGCCCCGCGGGCGCTGCCGACGCAGGCCGTTACCGCGCATGGAGCGAGTGGGGCATCAGTTTTGAAAGTTTCGAGTCCGCGATGGCGCAGCTGCAGACCTATATGCTCCAGCCTGAGATCATCGCGCACACGTATGGCGTGTCGGTGGAAGCGGCGCGGACGTTCATCAACTTTGGGCTGGAATGGAAGAATGGAACGATCGCCGACCGCATTCGCCTGATCGCGCCCGACGAAACCAACGACGAGATCTCCCCGTCCGCGCTGGGGGCCCTCAATCTGTTCATCGACGCCAACCAGCGGCACAACAACGCGAACCCCTTCCGCGTCATCGGCGAAAACGACTTCGGCACGCGCTACCGGCGCCTCGCCTACCTGCTCGACCTTCCCATCACCTTCGAGGTCACGAGCGGAAAAGCCGAGGCGCAGCACCTTCTGCACATCCTTCATCTGTTCCTGGCTGAGGACTATTTCCTTCAGGGTAACGCGGCGGAGGCCGAGCGCCACGCCCTGCGTTCGCTCGCGTTGCACCGCGCATGGAGCCGGGAACGCGCTGCCGGCCGGACCGATCAATGGAAGACGGCCGTCGCTGCTGGCGAACGCGTGCTCGCCATCGTCGGCATCGGCCACGAGAGCGAGCTGCTCGACAATATGGAAGCTGAAGATTTTCCGATGCTCGCATTCTCACCCGGCGCCGGACCGTTCCTCGAGCCGCACAACCGCGTTCAGCAGACGCGCGCCGCGTTCTCGGCGGGCTACTCCGACGCGGCCGCCGCGCGCGACTGGATTATTTTCACGGGCATCTTCTATTACCTCAACGGCAACCTTCCGCTCCGATATCCCGGCCTGCCCGAGGCGGTCGCCGAAGCGCTCACCAACGCGATCATGCGCGGGCTGCCGCTGACCGGCCTTCCAGTGGCGGGCGCGCTGCCCGCGCTCGATTTCGCCGTGCTCGCCGCCGCCGTCGCGCAGGGGCGAATCCGGCCCACGCGTGGCTACCGCGCCGCCGCCGGACGCTTCATGCTCACCGCGATGGGCGCGATGGAAACGTACCACGACTTGTTCGAAGGACGGTGGAACCCCGACGTGATGGCCATTCCCGCGCTCCGCCCGCTCGCCTTGCCCGCGCCCGTCGCGGCGTCGGCGAACGCCGACCGCCCGCGCGTGCCGCAGCCCCTCCCGCCGCTTGAGCTCGACCGCGCCTTTCCGATCGACGGTACTGTTTACGCCAGTCGCCTCGACATCCCGACGCCCGTCGCCGTGAAATTCTCGCGCAGCGCGTTTGAAGCCGGTCTCACCGACGACCTGGCGCACGTCATCGTGGACGCCGTCAGCCGCCAGAGCGCGCCGCTCGGGATGGTGGAGTCGGGCCGCTCTCTTTATCTCACCGTTCCCGCCGGCTCGCTGCGTTCCGGCGGGCAAACTTATTCCCGCTTGAAGCTGAAGTTCGTGACATACCGCGGCCAGCCGCCGCAGACGGTGGCCTTCGGCCTCGAACACCAGGGCACCACGCTTCAGCCGACGGAAGTCGCCGTCGTCGACGGAAACGGCCACCTGAGCTATCATCCGCTTTCCCCCACCCCGCTCGGCGGCGGATACCTTCATGACGCGGTCAGCGAATTTACCGAGGCCACCGAGGCGCTGCGCCGTGGGCACCCGGGTGCGCTGCCGCTGGGCGTCGGCCAGTTCATCGGACGCGAATTCGGCACGCCGCCGGAAGCGCTCGGCTTCATCGCTTTCGCGACCGTCGAAAACGAGCAGGAGCGGATGCTCGACCAGATAAAAGAC
>JBBRXR010000171.1:0-4817 GCA_038238485.1 Elusimicrobiota bacterium
ACGCCCCTCGCGCGCAAAACGATCAGGGACATCTTCCTTGAACACAAGCTGCTCGCTCCCGACAAGCTCGAGAAGGCCGCCGTCGAGGCCAAGAATTCCCAAAAACCCCTTCAGCAGGTGATCGTTGACCTCGGCATGGCCGACCGCGTGGACGTTCTGCGAATCCTTTCCAAGGAATGGCGCGTGCGCGCCGTCGACCTCGCGGAAATGGACGTCGATCCCGACGTCGTCAAGCTCGTGACCGAACAGAACGCGCGCCGCCACTTCGCCATTCCGTTCGCCAAGGACGACAAGACGCTGCTCGTGGCCATGGCCGACCCCCGCGACTTCTTTATTTCGGAGGACATCCATCTCCGAACCGGTTTCGACGTTCAGAGCTACCTCGCGCTGCCGGAAGACATTTTGCGCGAGTTAAACAAGGTTTACGGAATGAACTCGGCGGTCAGCGCCGAGGATATGGTGAAAGGCATCACCGAGCAGATCCCCGATGCCGGCGACGGCTCGATCTCGCTCGAAAAAATGGAAGAGGCCGTGGACGTCACGGAAGTCGACGCCTCGGCGCCCGAGGTCGAACGCATCGTGAACGCGGTTATCGTCGGCGCCCTGCAGATGCGCGCTTCGGACATTCACATCGAGCCCTTCGAGAATAAATTCGTCGTGCGCTATCGCGTGGACGGCGTGCTGCGCGAGGCCGCCTTCCAGATTCCGATGTCGTACCGCAACGCCGTGATCGCCAAGATCAAGATCATGACGAATCAGATGGACATCACAGAGCGCCGCAAGCCGCAGGACGGACGCATCCAGGTGTCCGCCAAGGGTAACCCCGTCGAATTTCGCGTTAACATGGTCCCCACGGTGTTCGGCGAGTCATGCGTCATGCGCGTTCTCGATCGCGCCTCGGTTAAAGTCGATTTGAACAAGCTCGGATTTCACCCCGAGCTTCTGGACAGATTCAAAGGGCTTCTACAGAAGCCCTACGGTTTGATCCTCGTTTGCGGCCCGACGGGCTCGGGAAAATCCACCACGCTCTACGCCGCCCTCAACAGCCTCAACACGCCCGACACAAAGATCCTCACGGCCGAAAACCCGGTGGAGTACAACCTGAGCGGCATCGTACAGACGAACATCAACACCGACATCGGCTTTACCTTCCCCGACGCCCTGCGCGCGTTCCTCCGCCAGGACCCCGACATCATCATGGTCGGAGAAATCCGCGACAAGGAAACGGCGCAGATCGCCATGGAAGCCGCCATGACCGGCCATCTCGTTTTCTCGACGATCCACACCAACGACGCGCCGTCGGCCGTCGCCCGGCTGCACGAGATGGGTGTGCCGACGTTCCTGATCTCGGGCACCATCGAAGGCGTGCTGGCCCAGCGCCTCGTGCGCCGCACCTGCACGAACTGCGCTAAGCCGATCCAGATCGACAAGGAAGCGGAAGCGATTTTCAAGAAGTACGCGATCGACGTGTCGAAGGCCAAGCTCACCAAGGGCAAGGGCTGCGACGTCTGCAACAAAAGCGGCTACAAGGGCCGCCTCGGCATCCACGAGCTGCTGATGATGGATGACGAAGTGCGACGCGTGATGATGAGTGAAATTTCATCGGGCCCCATCAGGGAGGCCGCCGTCAAAGGCGGTATGAGACTGATGATGCTCGACGGTTTGATCAAGGTGGCCCAGGGATTGACCACCATCGAAGAAGTGTTTTCGGCGACCCAGTGACCAAGCAGAACATCAACATCGCGGCCAACGAAGAGGAAGTCTTCGAGATCGCCCGCAATTTCTTCACGGCGCAGGACGTCGACGCCCTGCTGGCCGAAGTGAGCTCCGCCGTCGAACGGCTCACCGGCTCGGAAGCGGCGTCCATTCTTCTCCTGGACGCGCCCAAAAAGCAACTCACCTTCCGCGCCGCCACCGGCGAGAAGGGCTCAAACGTGAAACGCTTTTACGTCCCGCTCGGCGCCGGCGTCGCCGGCTGGGTGGCGGAGAACAACAAGGCCGTCATCGTCAACGACGTGACGTCCGACAAACGATTCACCGACCAGATCGACCGCTCTTCCGGCTTCAAGACGCGCTCGATCCTCGCCATTCCCCTGGTCGCCAACGGCCAGCTCGTGGGTGTGGCCGAGGCGGTCAACAAGAAGGCCGGCCAATACAACGCGCAGGATCAGCGCGTCCTCGAGAACCTCGGCACGCTGGCGGCGCACGCCATCGCCAACGCGCGCATCGCCGAGGACCACCGCAATTTCTTCTCGCACATGATCGAGATCATCACGATGGCCGTTGAGGGCGGCGATTCCGCGCGCACCGGCCACTCTTTCCGCGTGGCGGAACTCTCGTGCAAGATCGCGCGGGTCATGGGCATCGAAGGTCAGGCTTATCGCGACCTGTATTACGCGGCCATCCTGCACGACATCGGCATGATCGCCGTGCACGACCTGCGCTACCTTCCGAACGTTTTGTCGAAGACCATCGAGCGGACACCTGAAAAGCTTCACACGCTGGTCGGAGCGGAGCTGGTCAAGAACATCCGCATGCTCGCCGCCATTTCGCCGCTCATCCTCCACCACCATGAGCACGTCGACGGGACGGGGCACCCCAACGGTCTGGTGGGCGACGACATTCCGCTGGGCGCGCGCATCATCTGCCTGGCGGAGTACCTCGATGAACTTCACATCCGCGGCCTCGCGGGCGAGGCGTTCCGCGTCGCCGCCGAAAGAATGGCGGTGGAAGGCGCCGGGACCCGCTTCGACAAGGGCGTCGTCGACGCCTTCCTCTGCCTGCCGAGATAACCGTTCCGTCGGTCCGGGTCTCAAGGCCCACCTTCTCGTACCAACTCCTCGCCGCGTGTGTATATAATGGCCCCTCAGCCGAATTCACTTATTTGCGACGCATAACCCGGAGGGGACCCCAATGACCCGCAGCACGAAAGCCGCCAAATCCAAGAAGTCCGGAAAGTCCGCCACGGCGAAAAAGTCCGCGAAATCTGCCAAGTCGATCAAGTCCTCCAAGGCCGCCAAGGCGAAATCGGACAAGGATCGCCGCCGGCTCAAGCGCTGGAAAGTCGCCGTGCTCGTTCGCGCCGCTCTCCCCAAACACGGTGAAGACGTTTTCGATCTCGAGATGTGGGCCAAGGACGTCAACGAAAAGGGCATGCAGCTCGAGTGGACGCGCGGGCTCAACGTCAGCCACGTCGGACGCGACGGTGACGGCAAGAAGGAAGCCATCCGCTTCGACGACATCGCCTTCGAGCGCGGCACGCTCGTGAAGGTCCAGGACCTTTTTTACGACGACGACGGCTCACCTTTCATTGAAGGCCGGATCACGTGGGTGAAGCGCCTTCCCAACAGCAATTGCTCCGTCGGCGTGCAATTTACCGACGCAAAGAAGCAGCCGCAGGCGCTCCTCGGCGCGTTCAAGGATTTCCTCAGCATCGTGAAGAATCCGACCGCCGCCATCGCCAAGGCCTCGCGCCGCAAGTAAGCGGCCGTGGCCGATAAAGGGACCGTGGACCGGCCGGACCTCGAAGAATTCCTGTCGGCCCTCTCCGGGTTCGTCGATAAAAAAGACGCCTCACCCGACTCCAACTACCTCAAGTTCCTCGACATTTTCTGCCGCTCGGTCGGCTCCTCCGAAGGACATCTCCTCCGCCCTGGTGAGGCCGGTCGCCTCGCGTCGGTTTCCTCGTTCGGCGTCGATGCGAAGTTCGAGGGCGATTTCAACGCCTCGCGCGACGATTCCGCGTCGCCCATCGATGACGCGTTTACCACGCACCGGGTCGTCGCCGTCGTGGAGATCGTCGCCCCCGACGTGCCCGCCTGGTTTTTCAAGCTGACCGAGCGCTTCGGCTACAAGGCGCTCGTCGCCGTGCCGATCATCGGACCGCAGGGGCCGACCGGCGTGTTGTGCGCCTACTACCGCGACGTGTGCCTCTTCGACCAGGGAACGCTCGAGCGCCTCGCGTCGATCGGGCGGATGCTCGGCGGCGCCGAAGGGTCGAGCGACCGTCCGGCGCCCCGGTCGGGCACGACGCCCGCCGTTCCGCCGCCAGCACCGGCGCCGGCGCCCGCGGCGGGACCGGAAGATGATTTTGCCCTCACCCTGACCGCCCACGCCTTCACGAAGATCCAGGTGTTCGCCCAGCTCGTGGTCACCGTCGGACAGGCGTTCCCGGAAGCGTCGGTGATCTGCGGACCGGTGCGGGTGGTGAGCGGCGAGACGATGATCACCGTGGCCGACGGCAGCGGCGTTCCCACGTCGATGGTCTCTCACCGCTTCGCGCTGCCCGACGGAATCCGCAAGAACCTCGGCGGCGCCGCGACCGGCCCCGTCGTGCTCTCGACGGCCCAGCAGGGCGCGTTAAAAGATCTGATCAAGAGTCCGTCCGCGGCCGTCATCAGCCGCCCGCTCATGTGGCAGGGCAAAATGCAGGCGGCGGTGATCGCGTGGCGGTCGGGCGGCACGCCGCTGTCGTCGGCCGACGAGCAGCGGCTCGGGCGCTTTGCGGCGATCGCCGCGCTCGCGCTCAACGCCGCGTAACCATTTTTCCCAACTGAATCAGGAAAGGAGACGCAGATGAAGAAGCTGATCATTTTTGCCGCGGGCGCCCTGGTGGCAGCGTCGGTGCTGGCGGACAACAACGACGGAGCGGCCGCTCCGGCCGTCGATGCCGCGGCCGTGTCCACCGCGGGCGATGACGTGAAGATCGAAGTGGAACTGAAGATCGGCACCGACGTGCAGGGCCGCGAGGTGGTTGGAGAATCCGCCGCCTTTGGCGCCGACGTCGAGAAACTTGTGGCGTGGACGCGCGTGACCGG
>JBBRXR010000172.1:0-4812 GCA_038238485.1 Elusimicrobiota bacterium
ACGTCGCTGCCGGACCGGCCGTGGCCGAAGTTCGACCTGGTTCTCCTCGGCATGGGCGATGATGGACACACCGCTTCGCTCTTCCCGGGAACGACGGCGTTGACGGAAGGCAAACGTTGGGCCGTGGCGAACCGGGTGGAGAAGCTGAAGGCCGAACGCCTCACGATCACGTTTCCCGTGATCAACCACGCGTGGCGCGTTGTGGTGATGGCGACCGGCGCCAACAAGGCCGCCGTGCTGTCCGAGGTTTTTTCAGGAGCGGGGAAGTATCCGATTGAGCACGTGAGCCCTGTGACCGGAGAATTGATCTGGCTTCTGGATTCAGCGGCCGCGGAGAATCTGCCGGCGTCGGCGCGCTCCGGCGCGACTTATATTTAGGGAGGGGGGTTCATGAAGCGAGCATTCCTGGCGTTGGCTTTGTCACTCACGGTGTTGTCCCGGGCCGGAGCGGTGTGCCTGGATCAGAAGGGCCTCGACGGCATCCTGAAGGCGAACGTGGACGCGGAAGGTTTCGTCGACTACGACGCTATCCGCGTGAACAAAGGCGGCGACCTCCTCGAATACCTCGCGTTCCTTGAGGACACGGATCTCTCCCATTGCACGGAAGCCGAGAAGACGGCCTTCTGGATCAACGGCTACAACGCGCACATGATCCGGCTCATCCTTGCCCGACCGCAGATGAAGATCATGAGCGAAGACTTCAAGCTCTTCGGCGAGAAATTCAAAATTGCCCGGCGCGATCTCTCTCTCAACGACATTGAGCACCGCGTTCTGCGAGGCAAGAAGGGCGGGCCCGTTGCCGGCCTTTCTCCCGCGAATTTCGATCCGCGCATTCATTTCGCCCTCGTGTGGGGCGCGTTTGACTCGCCTCGTCTTCTCAATCACGCCTATAACCCGAACACGCTGGAAGACCAGCTCCAGGCCGCTGCGGTGAATTTCGCCAACACGCCCAAGTACGTGCGCGTCGAGAACGACAAAATTCTGCTGCCGTCCATGCTCAAGTGGTACGCGGACGACTTCCAGCCGCTCGGCGGCGTGGCGACGTACCTGGCCGCGCTCACCGATGTCGCCCATCGTCAGGACGAAAAGGTCGTCGATGAGAAGCTCGCGGCGCCGGAATTTCCGGCGAACGCCGACTTTCATTTCGACTGGACCGTGAACAGCAAAATCAACAAGCGGAAGTAAGGAGGAAGGATGCTTTCTGCCGGCGACAAAGCCCCCGATTTCAAACTCAAGAACGATGACGGCGAGGACGTTCGTCTCGCCGATTTTAAGGGCAAGACGGTCGTTCTCTATTTCTATCCGAAAGACGACACGCCGGGCTGCACCACGGAAGCCTGCGGTTTCCGTGACCAGACCACTGATTTTTCCGGCAAGAACGCCGTCATCCTTGGCGTGAGCCCGGACACGGTCGCCTCGCACGTGAAGTTCAAGAAGAAGTTCGGCCTGCCGTTCAATCTTCTCGCCGACGAAGAGAAGAAGGTCGTGCAGGCATACGATGTCTGGAAGGAAAAGAGCATGTATGGACGCAAGTACATGGGCGTCGAGCGGACCACCTTTATCATCGACCCGAAGGGCAAGATCAAGAAAGTGTTTCCGAAGGTCAGCGTCACCGGCCACGTCGACGCCGTGTTCAGCGAGATCTGACGCCCATGGCCGCCTCCTTTCTCAATTCCACCGTCGGCAAGAAGATCGTCGTGGCCTTCACGGGCCTGATCATGTTCGGGTTCGTCGTCGGGCATCTCCTCGGCAACCTTCAGATCTTCCTGGGTGCCGAGAAGATCAACGCCTATTCCCGGTTCCTTCACGCCGAGCTCCCCATCCTGTGGGGAACGCGCGTCATCCTGCTCGTGTCGGTGGCGCTGCACGTGGTGTACACCATTCAGCTCACCGCGCTCAATCGCGCCAGTCGTCCGATCGGCTACGAGATGAGCGAGCCGGTGCAGGCCAGCGTGTCGTCGCGTTTCATGATCTGGAGCGGCCTGTTTCTTTTCTTCTACATCATCTTCCATCTTCTTCATCTGACGACGGGAACGGTCCATCCGGAGTTCAGCCACACGGATGTTTATTCCAACATCGTGATCGGTTTTTCGTCTCTGCCGGTCACCGCCGTTTACATCCTGGCGATGGTGTCCCTTGGCTTTCATCTGCATCACGGCGTTTACAGCCTGTTTCAGACGCTCGGACTCAATCATCCGCGCTACAACGCCTGCCGGCGCGGCCTGGCCCTCGCGGCCGGGTGGCTTATTCCCATCGGATACATCTCGATTCCGGCGGCCGTTCTGCTGGGAATCCTGGTGATCCGGTAAGCGGAGGACACTTTGGAACTGAAATCGAATATCCCCGACGGACCGCTCGAGGAGAAATGGAAGCATCATCGCGACCATCTCTCGCTTGTCAACGCGACCAACAAGCGTAAATTCACCGTCATCGTCGTCGGCTCCGGCCTCGCCGGCGGCTCGGCCTCCGCGTCGCTGGCGGAGCTCGGCTACGACGTGAAGACCTTCTGCTACCAGGACAGCCCGCGCCGCGCGCATTCCATCGCGGCCCAGGGCGGAATCAACGCCGCCAAGAACTACACGAACGACGGCGACAGCACCTTTCGGCTTTTCTATGACACGATCAAGGGCGGCGACTTCCGCGCCCGCGAAGCCAACGTTCATCGCCTGGCTGAGCTGAGTGTGAACATCATCGACCAGTGCGTCGCGCAGGGCGTGCCCTTCGCGCGCGAATACGGCGGGCAGCTCGATAACCGCTCGTTCGGCGGCGCGCAGGTGTCACGCACGTTCTACGCCCGCGGTCAGACCGGCCAGCAGCTTCTGCTCGGCGCGTATTCCGCCCTGATGCGCCAGGTGGGCGCGGGCAAGATCGCGCTCAACGCGCGAAGCGAAATGCTTGACCTCGTCATCGTCGACGGGCGCGCGCGCGGCATCGTGTCGCGCGACCTCATCACCGGCAAGATCGAGACGCACGTCGCCGATGCCGTCGTCCTCGCCACGGGCGGCTACGGAAACGTTTTCTTCCTTTCGACCAACGCCAAGGGCTGCAACACCTCGGCGATCTGGCGCGCCTACAAGCACGGCGCCGCCTTCGCCAATCCGTGCTACACGCAGATCCATCCAACGTGCATTCCCGTGAGCGGCGACCACCAGTCGAAGCTCACGCTCATGAGCGAGTCGCTGCGCAACGACGGCCGCATCTGGGTCCCCAAGAAAAAAGGAGATGCCCGCTCTCCGGAACAGATTCCCGAAGACGAGCGCGATTATTATCTTGAGCGGAAATACCCGAGCTACG
Source organism: Elusimicrobiota bacterium (assembly GCA_038238485.1). GTDB lineage: Bacteria > Elusimicrobiota > Elusimicrobia > F11 > F11 > JBBRXR01. The sequence continues at coordinate 3,295 of JBBRXR010000172.1, forward strand.
GCAACCTCGTTCCGCGCGATGTGGCGTCGCGCAACGCCAAGCAGGTGTGCGATGAAGGCCGCGGCGTGGGACCCGGCGGACGCGGCGTGTATCTGGACTTCGCCGACGCCATCAAGCGTCTCGGCGAGAACGTTATCCGCGAGCGCTACACAAACCTTTTTGAAATGTACAACCGCATCACCGGGGAAGATCCTTATCTCGTCCCGATGCGGATCTATCCGGCCATTCACTACACGATGGGCGGCCTTTGGGTCGACTACAATCTGATGACGTCGATACCGGGCCTGTTCTGCGTTGGCGAAGCCAACTTTTCCGACCATGGCGCCAACCGCCTGGGCGCGAGCGCGCTCATGCAGGGACTGGCCGACGGCTACTTCGTCCTGCCGTACACCATCGGCGATTACCTCGCCAAACTCAAGATCCCCAAGGCCAAGACCGATCAGCCGGAGTTCAAAAAGGCCGAAGCGGACGTCCGCGCGCGCATCGAAAAACTCCTGTCGATCAAGGGCAAGCGAACGGTCGACTCCTTCCACCGCGAACTGGGCCACATCATGTGGGAATATTGCGGAATGTCCCGCACGGACGCGGGCCTGCGGGAAGCGATCAAGAAGATCGGCGAGCTGAAGAAACAATTCTGGAGCGATGTGAACGTGCTCGGCAGCGGCGAAGAGCTCAACCAGGCGCTCGAGCGGGCCGGCCGCGTGGCCGACTTCATTGAGCTCGGCGAGCTCATGTGCATCGACGCCCTGCACCGGACGGAATCGTGCGGTGGCCACTTCCGCGAGGAAAGCCAGACGCCCGATGGAGAAGCCAAACGCGACGACGCGAATTTTTCCTACGTCGCCGCGTGGGAATACAAGGGTCCGGATGCAGCTCCCGGGCTCAACAAAGAGCCGCTCACGTTCGAAAGCGTGACGCTGGCGCAGCGCAGCTACCAATAGGGGCGACCATGAACCTGACACTCAAGATCTGGCGGCAGGCGGGCGCGAAGAAAGACGGCAAGCTCGTCACGTATGAGGTGAAAGACATTTCTCCGGACATGTCTTTCCTCGAGATGCTCGACGTGCTGAACGAAGCGCTCACCAAAAAAGGCGAAGACCCCGTGGCCTTCGACAGCGACTGCCGCGAAGGCATCTGCGGCACCTGCGGCTGCATGGTCAACGGCGTCGCCCATGGCCCCACGCCCGCCACCACGCTCTGCCAACTTCACATGCGCCATTTCAACGACGGCGACAGCATCGTCATCGAGCCGTGGCGCGCGCGGGCGTTCCCGGTGTTGAAGGACCTCGTAGTCGACCGCACCGCGTTTGATCGCATCATTTCGGTGGGCGGCTTCGTGTCGGTGCGCACGGGAAGCGCACCCGAGGCCAATGCCATTGCCGTTCCCAAGCAGGCATCGGACCGCGCGATGGACGCGGCCGCCTGCATCGGTTGCGGCGCCTGCGTGGCCGCGTGTCCGAACGCGTCGGCGACGCTCTTCACGGCCGCCAAGATTTCTCACCTCGGCCTGCTCCCGCA
>JBBRXR010000173.1:0-4812 GCA_038238485.1 Elusimicrobiota bacterium
ACCTGCTCCGGGCCCACCACTTCGAGCGAACATTCCTTTTTCTCGAGCTGGTTCACCGTGTAGCGCAGGCCTTTGCGCTCGCTGCCGTCGAGCGTGAAGCCGTCGAGCGGGACGCGTGCTTCCTCGCCTAGCTTGAGAAGCGTCAGGCCCATGTCGACGTAAAGCGGCAGGTTTTCCTTTCCGGCCTCGTAGAAGATCATCCAGCCGTCGTGCTCATCGGACAGCTCGCGGAATTTCCACACGAGCTCCGAGAGCTCGCTCCCGGGCCCCACCGGATCACCCATCGCCACCCAGCTGCGGCCCTGCACGCCGTACATGAGGAACGCCGTCTTGTCGTCGTTGAACAGAATCGATTTGTCACCGAGGAGCGCGAGGTTCGCGGTCGTGCGGTGCGAGGTGCGCGCGATGTCGCGGGCGATGGCCAGGTCCGCCGCGGTGGGAAGCGAGGGTTCGGGCGTCGCGGGGCGCATAAGCTTCGAGACGAGGAAGATGATCATCACGCCGACGGCGCCCACGCTGGCGCGCATGAAGCGCGGCGCGTCGCCCTGGAGTGAAAAGCGCCACCAGAGGTCGTTCGAATAATCGACGTGCTTGTGCGCGAAGAGGCCGAGCCACACGGAGCCGGCGAGCACCATCACGATGGCGGTGATCCAGCCTGGGGAGAAGCTCTCGCTCTGGATCATCGCCTTGCGGTAGAAATTTTCGCGGCAGAGCCAGAGCGTGACGAGCATGACGCCGAGGATGATGGCTTCCTCGTAATCAAGGCCCTTGAGCAGGGAGCCGCCGATGCCCAGCGCCAGCAGGACGAGCGTCAACTGGTAGGCGGCGCCGAGCCGGCGCTGAAGGCCGCGCGCGAGCAGGAGCAGGCCCGCGCCCGCCAGACTGCCGAGGAAGTGCGACGTCTCGATGACGCCGAGCGGCAGAACGTCTTCCAGCCACTTGAGTCGGTTGGGCAGGGCCGGCGTGGCGCCCGAGAACAGCAGCACCGTGCCGCCGAGGAAAACGGCGATCGAGAACAGCGTCGGCGCGATGCGCGGGATGACGGCGCCCACGATCTCGAGCCATTTGAGCAGGCGCTTTTTGCGTTCGAAAAGCTCGCGCACGCCGAACATCAGGGACGCGATGCCCAGCGGCAGGAGGCAATAAATGACGCGGTAGACCAGGAGCGCGCCCAGCACGCGCGCGGGCGCCTGGAACGGCGACACGAGCAGGACAATGAGCGTCTCGAACACGGCCGCGCCCGCCGGCACCTGGCTGGCCAGCGCGAAGATCTGCGCCAGCATGAAAATGGCGAGGAAGAGCGTGAAGCCGAGGCCCGGCGACTCCGGGATCAGGACGTAAAGGACGGCGGCGGCGACGGTCCAGTCGAGAGCGGAAATCACCACCTGCCCGACGCCGTCGGTGAATGTCGGCACCGGGAACTGCCAGCCGAAGAGCTCGACGGACGATTTGCGGCGAAACGCGAGGATGGCGAAGTAGCCGACGATGCCGATCGCAAAGACGAGGCCGATGGATTTGGGCGGAATGACGTGGGCGAGGGACGTGTCTGGGAAAGCGAGCGGCACGCTCAGGAAAAGCACCGCGCCCAGCGCCAGGAACCCGACCCAGAACGTGAGCGTGACAAAGGCGATGATCTTCGAGACGTCCTCGCCGGACACGTCCCAGGATGAATAAAGGCGGTAGCGCACCGCGCCGCCCGACACCATCGAGTGGCCGATGCTGTTGCTGAACGCGGAGCTGATGAATGAGGTGAGCGCGATCTTCTTGAGCTCCATGTCGCGTTTGATGTAGCGGAACGCCTGGATGTCGTAGCCGATCAGGATGAGGTAGCTGAGCATCGTGTAGAAAATGGACAGGCCCACGGCTCGGAGGGGGAGGGACTGGATGTGGCCCACCACGTCGGCATAGCGGTACGCCGCCAGCTCGTGGTGGAGAAACCACAGAGCGAAGCCGAACATCAGGAGCGCGGCGATGGGGACGAGATGGCGAAGATGCTTCATATAAAGGAAGACCTCTATACTACGAAGCGCGGCCCCAAAATACGCGGTCATTGGCTTCTCGGCCGCTTTCAGGCAAAATGTCTGCATGACACGTCAACTGATCAGCACCGGCTCGAAGTGGGAGCCCATCATCGGCTACAGCCGCGCCGTCAAAGTCGGCAACCAGATCTTCGTTTCCGGCACCACCGGCACCAACGCGGAAGGAAAAGTGGCCCAGGGCGATCTGGAGGCCCAAACCACGCAGGCGATTCTCAACATCAAGGCCGGGCTCGAGAAAGCCGGCGCCACGCTCGAAAACGTCGTCCGAACGCGCATGTACATGACCAATATCAAGGAATGGGAGAAGGCCGCGCGCGCCCACGGGTCGTTCTTCAAGGACATCCGCCCGGCCACCGCCATGGTGGAAGTGTCGAAGCTCATCGACCCGGAAATGCTCATCGAGATCGAGGCCGACGCGGTCATCTGAGGATTTCGATGTCATTGCGAGGCATCCGAAGCCATCTGAGGAGGGTGATCCTCGCCATGGCAATGCTGGGTCTCGTTTCCTGCCAACGGCCTCCGGAGACGGCCTATGTGGACGTCGCCAACCCGTTCCTGATTTCGACGGTGGCCTCCCTGCAGCTGGTCGCGCGCGAGGCCGCGGTGAAGAAAGACGTCACCGCGCTCGCCAACGAGGTTTTCCTTCTCAAGCGCAGCCTGCCCACGGCCTGGGCGGAAGTGGTCGACTCGAGCGGCACCGTGCTGATGGACTTTGATCCCAAGGCGATCGCCGCCATCGTGACCGACCCGCTGAGCCTCGAATCGCTGGCTTACGCGGACCGCACGCGGCCGCTCATCCGTCGCCTCTGGTCCGACGATCATCGGCCCGTGCTCGACTTCACGATGCCCGTTATCGTCGGATCGAGTGCCACCGAGAAGGCGGCGGGCTATGTGCGCGTGGGATTCTTTTCCGGCGGGGCCGCGCAGGCCTGGGCCGCCCCGCGCGGGGACGAGCCCGCGTCCCATTGAGATGAGCGACTCCACGCGTCTCATCTGCGCCGTGCTCGGCTCGGTCCTCTTTTATCTCGGGCTCAAGGCCGCCCGGACGGGCCGCTTCGACACGATGCAGGGAACGCTCCTGCGAGGGAAAAGGCCGCGGGTTTTCGCCGCGTTGGTGGTGTTCTGGCTCGCCGCCGCCGGATTCCTGTTCGCGACCGCCGTCGGGGCCTTCGCCCACCGGCCGTGAATTCGCCTGTCGAACGGTGTAAACTGTCTTATATGCGTTCCGCCATCCGATCCACGCTCATCGCCCTCCCCTTTCTTCTCTCGGCCGCCGCCGCGCGCGCCTTCGATACCGCCGATCGTCTGGTCGATCCGACCGAACGCGTGGGCGCCGTCATGGAAGACACCTCGGAAGCCGACCTCATGCGCGTCTATGGCTCGACCGCCGTCACCCGGGCGGAGGACCGCGACGACAAGACCCCGACCACCATCCTCTTCGCCGGCTCGCCCGATGAGGTGCGCATTGAATGGAAAAATGAATATCGCTCGCCGCGCCGCATCATCGTCAACGGGGAACGCTGGAAGACCGTGGACGGACTTGCCGTGGGAACACCCCTGGAAGAAATCATCCGCGTCAACGACGGCCCGTTCGATGTGACGGGCTCCAACTGGGATCGCCCGGTGCGCGTGGTTTCCTGGAAAGGCGGCCATCTGCCGCCCAGCCTGCAAATCGATCTCAGCCCGGCCGACCCCCACGCCGGACTTCCCAAGCAGCTTCGCAGTCGGCGCGCCTTCTTTGAATCCACCAGCCCGACGCTCCAGAAGGCCCACCTCGTCATCAAACGCCTCATCCTTGAGTGGTAGAATGGGCGAGTGCCGGTGACCCGGCCTCCCTCATGACCACGTCCGATACCACATCCCGAATCGCCGAGCTCGAACGCCAGCTCGCCGCGGTTTCCGAAAGCGAGAAGCGTTTTCGCTCTCTCACCAACGCCTCTCAGAAATCGATGATGATGGCCGACCCCGCGGGCGTCGCCATTTTCTTCAACGACTTCTTCTACTTCTACACCGGCCTGCGCGAGGACGATGCGATGAACGGCAACTGGGCCCAGATCGTCCACCCCGCCGACGCCGCTGAGTTCGCCACGAAACGCAACGCCGCGATCGACTCCCGAAGCCCCTACGAATTTCGCGTCCGATTCCGACGCGCCGACGGCGCGTACCGCTGGCACCTCGGTCGCACCGCGCCGGTCATCGAAGGCGGGAAGGTCCGCAGCTGGGTGGGCACCGCGTCGGATATCCATGAGCTGGTCGAAACGGAGCGCGCCCTGCGCGAAAGCGAAGCGCGATTCAAGCTGATGACAGAATCCATCCCGCAGCTGGTTTGGATTTCCCTGCCGCAGGGGAGCGTCGAGTTTTATAGTCCGCGCTGGTACGCCTACACCGGTCTCCCTCCTGACGAGTCGCGCGGCGAAGGCTGGACCAAGGTCATCCACCCCGATGACCTGGCCGAGACGCTGATCGCGTGGAAGAAATCCACCGAAACGGGCGTTCCCTTTTCCGTGGAGCAGCGCCTGCGCGCTGCCGACGGCACTTACCGGTGGTTTCTTGCCAAGGCCCAGCCGCTCGTCGACGAATCAGGTGCGATCGTGCGCTGGTACGGCACCTGCACCGACATCGAAGACCAGAAACGTTTTCAGAGCGAGACGCGCGTCATCAGCGAGCGCCTCGAGATCGCGCTCGAAGCGGGCCGCATGGGCGCGTGGGAGCTTGACCTTCATGCGGAAAAACTCACGTGGACGCCATCCGTGTCGCTCCTTTACGGAATCGA
>JBBRXR010000174.1:0-4780 GCA_038238485.1 Elusimicrobiota bacterium
CATCCATCCCTTTTCCGGTGACGAGCGCAAGAACTGGCCCCTCGATCGCTGGGAGTCACTCGTCGAGCGCCTTGAGCGCAAAAGCGGCGGACATTTCCTGGTTTTCTGTTCTGCGGCCGAAAGCACGCTCCTTGCCTCCTGGTCGGGTCGCGCGTCGAAGAACGTGCGCTTCATCGCAGGAGCGCCGCTTCGCCAGGTGAAGGCGCTCCTGGGCCGCGCGCGGTTGCTTGCCGGCGGCGATTCCGGTCTCGGCCACGTGGCGGCGGCGCTCGGCATTCCGGTTGTGTCCCTTTTCGGCCCGGGCGCGCCTGCCCGATCCGGCCCCGTGGGCCGCGGCGCGGTGACGGTGATCCAGCATCAGCCGCTGGTCGAGTTGTCCGTCGACGTGGTCGAAAAGGCGTCGCTTCCGTTCCTGGTGCCGGGCGCGGCGGAGGTCGAATGAATTCCGCCAAAATTCGGGTGTGGCTGTTTGCGCTCTTCGGCATCGGACTCGCCGTTTCCATTTCCATCGCCGAGATTGCGCTGGCGCTTCTCGTGCTTGACGCGTTCCTTCGGCGAACCGACGATGGCGCGCCCGGCGCGTCTCCGCTCGCGCTGCCGATCCTCGTGATGGTGGGCTGGGGGGTGGCGGTCACGCTGTTCGCCCATTCCGCCGGCGCCGTGAAAGCGGTCGCGGCGCAGAGCGCGGTCATCATTTTCTTCCTCGCGGTTCGCGTGTGGTCCGTCGATGACAACGAGCGCTGGATGCGCTGGTTCGTCCTCGCTGCCGCCGTGACGGGACTTTACGCGATCATCCAGGTGGCGCTTCACGTCGACCGGTACCCGGTTCAGGACCAGCTGATCATCCCGCCATGGCTGCAGGGTGTTCCCGAAAAAATTCTTCGCGTGGTCTCGCTGCGCAACGAGCGCGCGGTCGGCACGCGCAGCCATCCGCTCACCTTCTCCGAGGGCCTTCTCGGGGCCTTCGTCCTCCTCGTCGCCGGCCCGTTGTGGACGAGCGTCCGTGAGCGTCGTTTTCGCTGGATCGCGCTGGCGCTCGTCTCCGCCGGGCTTCTTTTCTCCCAGAGCCGCGGCGTGTGGCTGGGCGCCATCGGCGCGGGCCTCGCGCTGGGGTGGTTCCGCCGGCGCGATCGGCGCGTGCGCCTCATCCTGGGCGCGAGCCTGGTGACGGCATTCCTCGCGCTCGCGGCGGTGCCGAAAATCCGCGCCCGCGCGCTCAGCATCGTGGCGCCAACGGGGGGTGAGGCCAGCGACCAGGCGAGCCGCGGCATCCGCTTCAACATCTGGGCCAAAGCGTGCGAGTCGGTCGCGGCGCACCCCATCGCCGGTTCGGGCATCCGCGGCGTCGCGCTCGAGGTATTCGACCCGAGCCTCGGCGTCCTGCGCCTCTGGTCGGAGACGCACAACATTTTCCTCCAGGCGGCGACCGAGCGCGGCCTCGTCGGCTTCGGCCTGCTCCTATGGGTCTTTGTTGTCGTCATGATGACGTCGCTTCGCGCGCCGCTCGGATGGAAGGAAGCGGGTGTGGGCCTTCTCGTCGCCTTCGTCATCGCGGGCCTGACGGAATCGTGGATGAATGACAAAGAGATCGCGATGATTTTCTGGGCCGTGGTCGGCGCCGTCGAGCGCAAGCGCCTGGCGGGAGACGCCTGCGAGCCGGGGAAGGACTGCGCATGAAGCGCGCCGCGGTTTTCTTCGATCGCGACGGAACGCTCATCGATGAGCGCGGTTACCTCGGCGACCCGGACCGCCTCCATTTCTATCCGTCGGCCATTCCGGCCCTGCGCCGGTTGCAGAAAGCGGGGTTTCTTCTCGTGGTTGTTTCCAACCAGTCCGGCGTGGCGCGCGGCTTCTTCTCAATGGAGGATCTCGCGGCGGTCAACGCGCGCTTTCTGAAAATCCTCCGGCGCGCGGGCGTCCGCATCGCCGGAACCTACTTCTGTCCGCACGCGCCCGACGCCGGCTGCGCGTGTCGAAAGCCGCGTCCCGGCCTTCCGCGCCGCGCCGCGCGCGAGCTGGGGATCGATCTCAAAAAATCCTACGTGGTGGGGGATCAGTCACGCGATATGGAACTTGCGCGCGCCATCGGCGCATCCGGCTTGCTGGTCATGACCGGCGGCGGCCGCGCGGTGCGGCCCAAAGCGTCGTTTCTGGGCGCCAAAACGACGTCGAACGCCGCCACCGCGGCGGCCTGGATCCTCGCTCGGCCGCGTGGCCAATTAGGTAAAGTACCGCCTTCCAGATGATCGATTTTGATGCCGATCCCACACCCACCCCCGCATTCGCGCGTCGCGCGGGAATTCCTTTCGGCTTCTGGGCGGCGCTGGCCGTTTTGATTCTCCTCAACGGCTTCTCCGTCCTTCGCTGGACCGCCCTCGACACGCGGCCGCTGGCCTGGGACGAGGCCATACATACCGAAAACACCTTCACCTATCGCGACCGCCTGACCCAGGGTTCGCTGTCCGAACTGATGAAGCCCGCCTACTTCAATTACCCGCCGCTCTACAACCTCACGATGGTCCCGTTTCTTCATGCGCGGGCGGACATCGCCGACGCGGGTTCCGCCGTCAACGTCATTTACCTGGGGGCGCTCGTCGTGGCCGTGTTCCTCATCGGCTGCACGCTGATGGATGCGTGGTCGGGGCTCGCGGCGGCGATGCTCATCGGTTTCTATCCGCTTATCATCATGATGGCGCGCCTCACGATGCTCGACCTCGCGCTCACCACGTGGGTGGCGTGGGGATTTTACGCGCTCATCCGATCGGAAAATTTCGCGCGCTCGGGCTGGTCGGCGATGTTCGGCGCGTTGCTCGGGCTCGGCATGCTGACGAAGTGGACGGCGTTTCTTTACCTCGCCGGTCCCGCCGCGGTGTCGCTCGCGCTCGCCGCGCGCGACCGGAATTTCCGCGGCGTCGTCATCGCGGCGCTCGTGGCGGCGGTGGTGATGTCGCCCTGGTATGCCACGAACCTCGTCCCATCGGTGGCGCGCGTGACCCACACAAAGGACAATCCGCCTGCCGGCGGACTGATCCTCCACGGCTGGGCCCAGTTGTTCTGGTATCCGATCGGTCTTTTCGAAGAGCTCAACGCGCTTTTCCTCTTCCTGTTCGTGGCCGGGTTGGCGATGGCGCTCGACCGCCCGGCGCTCCGGCCGGTGCTCCTCTGGTTTTTCGTGTCGATCGCGCTCTTCACGGTGATCCACAACAAGAACACGCGCTATGCCCTGCCTGCGCTGCCGGCGGTGGCGATCCTGAGCGCGTCCTGGGTGCGCAACCGCCGCGGCCGCTTCAACGTGATCGCCGCGGTCGCGCTTCTCTTCTTCGTGATATTCAACTTTGTCACGCCGGGCTCGGTGACCGCGAACGTCGCGGGCGCGCGCCTCGCTTATTTTGAAAGCCAGCCGCCGGTGGCGCAGGACTGGAAGCACCGTGAGATTGTCGAGGCGGTGAAGCTCCACCGCGATCCGAACGCCCCGTTCACGCTCGTGACGGTCGTCTCGAACGCGCCGTATTTCCACAGCACCACGTTGAACGTGAGCGCCCGGACCCTGGGCGCCGACCATTTCTCTTTCCGCGGCGTCTCGAAGAACCGCTGGCTCGACTTTTCCGAGTTCATCCTCCTGAAGACGGGTGACGTCGGGCCGGACTTCACGACGCAGACTGTGCGCGACGACGTCGCGTGGCTCGCGAACCCGCCCGCGTGGTTCAAGACCGTCTACAAGGAAACGGGCCGTTGGCCCCTCCCTGACGGTTCCGAGGCCGTCCTTTTCCATGCGGAGCCGGAGCCGCAGACCGTCTCCGAAAATGAATTCTTTACCGTCCAGCTGGGAGAGGTGAGCCTGCCCCGGATCCTGGCGACGGGCGTGGATATCCAGGCCGTTCCGATCACCACCACCGAGACCGCGCGCGGCCGCCTGGCCTCGGTGTCCATCCGCTGTTCCTCGATCACCTATCAGGGCATCGCGGTCTCCAGCGTCGCGCTGACGCTGGACGGCCCGCAGATCAACCTGCCGCGCTACCGCGCCGACAACGACCTTCAGCTCCTCTCGCTTCGGCAACTTTCGGTTCACGGCACCATTCGCGCGTCGACGATCCTCGATTACGCCCGTAATAAACTCAAATGGCTGAAGGACCCCCAAGTGACCTTTGACGGCGACCGCGTCCACGTGAGCGGACAGGCGGGGCCGTTGCCCGTTGAGATCGTGGCCCGTCTTGAGCTTGCGCCGGACTGGCTCAAGCCGCGCCTCGAACGGCTGAGCGTCCACGGCGTTCCGCTGCCGCCCTTCCTCTTCCGCGCCCTCACCGACAAACCGCTCGCGCTGGCGCCCAACGACGATTGGCCGTTCCGCATCGATCTGGGAAAGATCGATGGTCAAGGCGATGTGCTAAAAGTAGGGTTATGAACCGCTCCCGGCTGATGATCGCCCTGACGCTGTCGCTCGCGGCCTCGCCGCTGGCAAGCGCCGACAAGACGACGCCATCGCTCGCGCCCACGCCTTCCGTCACGCCCTACGCCGCGCTCGAGCTCGTCCCGATCCATAACAACGCGTTTAAGGTCGGCGAGAAGCTCGAATTCATCATCAAATACGAATTCGTCGCCGGCGGCACGGCCACCATGGAAGTCACCGACGGCCCGGTGATCGGCGGGCGGCCGACGTACAACGTCGAGTCCAGGGCCGAGTCGAATGGATTCATCGATTCGATGTTCAAGGTCCGCGATTTCAACGGCGCGGCGATCGACCGGGTATCGCTCAAGTCGCTTCACTTCCATCAGAACCTGA
>JBBRXR010000175.1:0-4755 GCA_038238485.1 Elusimicrobiota bacterium
AAAATCGCGCTGGATCCGTTCGCCGGAGAACGCCAGCCATCGGCCGTCGGCTGAGAGCGACAGCCCGCGCCCGCCCTCGTGAAGGTTTTCGAACGCTTCCCAGTTGAGAGAGAAAAGTACGCGCGTCTTTTTCGTGGCGACGTCCGTTTCATACACGCGCACGGGGCCGGTGACGTCAGAGAAGTAATAGATCTTTTTCCCGTCGGCCGAGATCGTGGGCGCCTGGTTCGAAATGGGAATGCCGTCCGGGTCGGTCACGCGCGTGCCGTAGTCCCACGGTCGCTTTGACGCGGCGATGTCTTCGGCATAGTGGTCGTCGAGCCATTCGCGAAAGCGGAAGTCGAAGCGGTAGAGGTCGATTGCGTCCTGCCGGTCCGCGATCGCGTCGCTCAAGCCCGAGGAAATATCAAAATGGTCGCGCATCGAGATCAGAAGCTTGAGCGCCTTGTCGGTGCCGTATTCGTCGGCGAGAAAGTGCATGGCAACCTCGCCCGTCTTATAGCCGAGCGTCACCTGGTTGGGCTTCAGGTGGCTGAAGCCGTGGAGCTCGGGAAGGCCGATCAGCGTCTTGCTGGCCACGGCGTCGCGGATCACGACGTCGGTGGTCCAGTCATCGACGGAGCCCGCCCCGTATTCCGCCATGCCTTCCATCCACCAGAGCGGATAGAACGGCGATTTGATGAACAGCTGCACCGACCGAAAGAGGCCGGTGTAAAGAACGTTGAACTGCGTGACGTGCGTGAACTCGTGCGGCACCACGTGCCGCAGCCATTCAACGCTGCCGTCGTTGTAAATCAGAAGCCGGTTCTTGAAGGCTTCGGTCACGCCGCCCGTTCCTTCGCCGATGTTTACGACGTTGGTCTGTTCAAACCGGTTGTGGTCGCTGAAAAAGAAAAATGGCGTCCGCGTGGGAACGGAGTAACCGAATCGATCGCCGACCTCTTTCCAGGCGTTTTCCACTTCAAGTGCCATTCGCGGAATGAGGGGCTCGGTTATTTTGTCGTAATAGATATCGAAATGCTCGGTCTCGACTTTCAGCCAATGAAAACGGTCCACGCGCACCACGTTGTCGGCCTGGGAATGACCGCGAACGGGCGCGAGGAGCGCGAGGCAAAGAATGATTAGAGATCGACGGAAGGCGGGTCTCACGGGGCTCAGTTTAACAGGGGATTCGAGCTGAAAACAGGGGGAGTTTTTGATGTCTGCCGACGAGCAGGGCCTAAAAAAAAGACCCGAAGCCGGAAGGCCTCGGGTCTTTTTCAAAGGCATGACGCCTGGGCTTATTTTCCGAGCATCTCGTCCCAGCCGGTCGCATCGCCCAGGGTGGGGCGGGCCGCATTGCCGCTGTACTTCTTCAGCAGCTCGCGCTCCTGCTCGCGCTCGTAACGGCGGACCGACAACTCGACCTTTCGGTCTTTCTTGTTGATCTTGAGAACGGCAGCCGTGATGGTTTCGCCTTCGGTGAACGTGGGCATGGGCGCTTCACGGCGCGGGCCGCGGTTCTGGTCGCGGTCGCGCGGGCCGTCGCCGAACATCGAACGCTCGTTGGTGAGTTCACTCGAGCGGATGAGTCCTTCGATGCCGGCTTCCAGCTTCACGAACACGCCGAACTCCGCCACTTTCGCGACGGTGCCGGTAACTTCCTGGCCGATGCGCAGCGTGCGCATCGGGTCCTGCTGGAGCTGCTTGAGTCCGAGCGACATCTTTTCCTGCGAGGGGCTCACTTCGAGCACGACCGCAGTGATCTTGTCGCCGACCTTGAGCACCTGGCTCGGGGAGGCAATTTTTTCGGTCCAGGAAATGTCCTGGGTCTTGAGGAGGGCTTCGACGCCCGACGGGATCTTCACGAACGCGCCAAACTGGGCGATGTGCGTGACCTCACCTTCCACCTTCGAGCCGACCGGGAAAAGCTTCGCGGCTTCTTCCCACGGGCTGGCGCCGGTGCGGCGGAGGCTGAGCGAGATCTTTTCCTTCTCGCGGTCAATGCCGATGAGCTTCACGTCGACTTCCTGTCCGACCTTGAGGAGGCCGTGCGGGCGCTTCACGCGCTCGGTCCAGGAGAGCGCTGAAATGTGGATGAGGCCTTCGACGCCCGGCTCGATCTCGACGAACGCGCCGAATTCGGCGAGGCCGGTGACCTTGCCGTGGACGGCGGTTCCGAGCGGGAAGCGCTTCTCGATGCCTTCCCACGGGTGGGCCATCAACTGTTTACGGCCGAGTGAAATGCGGTTGGTGGCGGCGTCAAACTTCAGGATCTTCACCTGAACTTCATCGCCGACCTTGAGGACGGTTTCGGGCTTGTCCACGCGGTTCCACGCGATGTCGGAAACGTGAAGGAGGCCTTCGACGCCGCCGATGTCGACGAACGCGCCGAACGTGGTGAGGCCGGTGACGCGACCGGCCATGACCTGGCCGACCTGAAGGGTGCCAAGCGTCTCAACGCGCTTGACGGCTTTCTCGCCTTCGACGACGCGGCGGCGGGAGACGAGAACGTTCCCCTTCGCTTTGTCCATTTCAATAATTTTGACCTGCACGGTCTTGCCGACCCATTCGTCCGGGTTCGTGACGGGCTTGTCGTCGACCTGCGAGGCGGGCATGAAGGCGTCGAGTCCGATGTCCACGCTGAAGCCGCCTTTGACTTTCGCGACGATGCGGCCGTCGACGACGCCGTTCTTTTCGGCGGAAGCGGCGACGACGTCCCAGTTCTTGCGTTCGCGGGCCTGGCGCCAGGAAACGAGCGGGCGACCTTCGGGGCCGCTCACGCGGATGACGAGGAGAGGAAGCTTGTCGCCCATGGCGGGCAGGTTCGCTCCAAATTCTTTGAGGGGGATCGCAGCTTCCTGCTTGAGCCCGACGTTGACCAGCAAGTGAGAATCCGTCTGACCGACGACGGTCCCTTCAACGATGTTTCCCGGCTGAGCGGCCGCGGTGGCCTCTCCGAGAAGTTCGTCCATGCTGAATTCTTCTGTCATAACCGTGCTCTCCATAGCGTTTCCTTGTTAACCATTTGTTGATTTATCACAGCGGGGCGATTCCAAAAGGGGTAGGGCGAACCTGAACCTGGAGGGAACTCCTTAATCTGGTGAAGCGCTGCTGGGATTGGCCTGCAGAATACCACATTTTCCCTCAGAACCAACCTCAAATCCGGGTCAGCTCCGGTCGGCGTCTTCTTTCATCCGGGCGATCCGGCGCATCACCTCCGCCGCGAGTTCATCGTGGCTCTCGAACGCGGCGGGATCGACTTTCTCCCCGAATCGGACGGAAACGCGACGCAAACGCAGGATGTATCCGGAATTGTGGATGTAGACCGGCACCACCGGCGCCCGCGTCAATCGCGCGAGCATTCCCACACCGGCCTTCGCGGTCCCCAGCACGCCGGGATCCATGCGGCGGCCTTCCGGAAACATGATGATTGCGCCCCCCGCCTTGATGATGCGCGCGGCTTCACGGAACGCCGCGATGTCCCCCGCGCGGTTGAGCGGATGCGCGTTGAGGCAGCGAATGATCCAGCCGAACGGCTTGAAAACGAAAAGCTCCTGCTTGGCGAGGAAGTGAACCTCGCGCGGGATGGCCACGCCCACGAGGGGTGGATCGGCGTACGACTGGTGATTCGGCGCCACGATGAGCGGGCCCGAGGTCGGGACGTTCTCGACGCCGGAGACCTTGAGCCCCCAACCGAGTTTGAAAACGAGGTAAGCGAGCAGGCGCACGCCCGGGTAAAGAAGGCACTGGGCCCAAGGGGCGGTGGGTCTTTCGGAAGGCATGGGTTACGCGCGCTGCAGGCGGTCGAGCGTTTCCCAGAAGGACGGAAACGAGATGCCGACGCAGTCCGCGCCGTCGATGATGGTGGTGCCGTCCGCGATGAGACCCGCGACCGCGAAGGCCATGGCGATGCGATGGTCGTCGAACGATTCCAGAACGGCGCCGCGGAGCTGGGTGGGACCGTGAATGATGAGGCCGTCCGGCCGCTCCTCCACTTCCGCTCCCATCGCGCGCAGGTTCGTGGCGATGGCGGCAATGCGATCGGTTTCCTTCACGCGAAGCTCTTCGATGCCCATGAGGCGCGTCGTGCCTTTCGCCTGCGTGGCGGCGACCGCGAGGATCGGCACTTCGTCGATGAGGCGCGGAGCGATCTCGCTGTCGACGGAGAACCCGCGAAGCTGCGGCTGGGAGCCGATCACGAGATCGCCCGCCGGCTCTCCACCGGAAACGCGCTCGTTCTCGATCACGAGGCTCGCGCCGGCCGACGTCAGCACGTCGAGGATGCCCGTGCGCGTCGGGTTCAGGTTGACGGACAGAAGTCTGAGCATCGCGCCGGGCACGAGCAGGCCCGCGACGAGAAAGAACGCGGCGCTCGAGATGTCTCCCGGAACGTCCCAGGTCTGCGGCGTGAGCTTTGCGGGTCCTCGGACACTCACGCGCGCGCCTTCTCGGCGGAGGTCGACGCCGCAGGCCGCGAGCATCCGCTCGGTGTGATCGCGCGAGACGGTGGGCTCCTCGAAAGTTGATTCTCCCTGCGCGTGAAGCGCGGCGAGCAGGACGCACGACTTCACCTGCGCGCTCGCGACGGAGCTTTTGTAATCGATCGCGGCGATGTCGCGGCGGCCCTTGATCGTCATCGGCGCGAATTTGCCGTTGCTCAGCCCGATCTCGACGCCCATCAGGCGGAGCGGGTCGGCCACGCGACCCATCGGGCGCTTCGAGAGCGACGCGTCCCCGGTGAGGATGGTCTCGAAGGGCTGAGCGGCGAGAATT
>JBBRXR010000176.1:0-4736 GCA_038238485.1 Elusimicrobiota bacterium
AGCGGTTCGGCCGACTGGCGGATGAAGGCGTCGAAATTCTCTGGAGCGATCTCGCCGTTGCGAAGCTGGTTCATCCAGCCGCGTCCGCGGGCCTGCAGCTCGGCCAGGCGGGCGTCGTTGGCCCACTCCGCCGGGAACGATCCCCACTCGGTCTCACCGTTGAGGTAGCGGAAGAAGTCACTGAAGTCTTCCCACGTCATCACGTAGTCCCACTTCTCGCCGGTGCGCACGTCGCGCATGTTTTCCCAGCGGGTGAGCTCGCGCTTCATCATGCCGTAGAAAGTTTTCTGGTGGCGCGCGAGCAGGTCCATGACGTCGGCGCCGCGGCCAGAGTTGACGAACCAGGCCACTTCGCGAAGCATGTACTGCTCGTATGGCGCCTGCGACGAAACAAAGGGAATGGCGCGGCGAACGATCTTCCGGATCGTTTCGTCTTCCATCGACGACAGCGTCCATTTGCCGGCCTTGTTCACCGGCAGGAGCAGCCCGCTGCCGGAAAGCACCGGCACTTCGTCCAGCCCGATCTCCTCGGCCGCGAGCGAAAGGCCCGCGAGTTCCTTGAGGATCACTTCATCGACGTAGCGCTCGGCCGCGGCCACGCCCATGATCTCGTTGTCGTTGAACACCGCCGGTCCGCCCGGATTCAGGAATCCGAGCTGTCCGAAAATCCGCATGGCCTCGGCGCGGTAACGCTCGCGGACGACCGGCTTGAGGCGGCGGCCGTGCAGAGCGGAGTCTTCCCAGATGGCCTTGCGCGTGAGGCCGGCCTGGATGCGACGGACCGTCTGTTCGCGGGTGAGGCCCGGGAAGTAGGTGCGCGCGCCTTCGGTGCGCGGCTGGAACGCCGCGATGTACATGTCGAGCACGGCGATGGCTTCGGCTTCGGTGAGCATCTGGGCGTTGACGCCGCCGGTGATCGTGAAATTCTCCATGAATCGCGAGAGCGTCGGCGCGAGAATGCGGATGATGGCGGCCGCCGCCGGGTCATTGAGGTTTGCGCGCAGCGTCCCCGGCGCCGAGTTGCGCAGCGCCACGAGCGCGTCCAGGTCGGCCTGACCGAAAAGCGAGGCGTTCGGTTCGGCGTCGTTGGCGGTCGCCGCGGCGCCGGCTTCATGGCCGAACGTCAGGCGGCCGCGGACGGCCCAAAGCTTGTTGCGGAAGGCGCGGCCTTCCTGCGCTTCCAGCTTCTCAAAGAACTCTCTTCGCGTGGCGAAAGCGATGTTGCGGTTTCGGAAGGCCACCAGCCGAGAGGCTTCCTTGACGGTGAGGCCCAGGTCCGGCCGCAAGGCGAGCACCGACCGGATGCCGATCCAGCCGGCGATGAACGGAAGGATCGACGCCGCGATCCGGATGAAGCCGATCGGGAGAATGAGAACCAGTCCGGCCGCCATGCGAACCGGGGTGACCCGCGTGAGGGCGCGGAAATCGTCGCTCGGAGCGTTGTTCACGTTGAGCACGCGCTTGGTGATGAGCCACGGACGCCACCAGAGCCACTGGACAAGGGAGAGGAGGCCGCGCGAAAGCGCGAGGAAGCCCGTCATGGCGAGGAGCGGCATGATCCACGTCATGAAAAACACGCGCTGCTCGTGCTTCTCGGCGGCGGCGACGTCTTCCTGGGTTCGGACTTTGAGCGAATCGGGAATCAGCAGCTCGGTGTTGACGCGATAGATGCGAACCCCGTCCGGCGCGGTGTCCGGGTTCGCGACCATCGCGCGCACGCGGACCGTCCACGCGTTGGCCCGGTCGATCGCGCCCGAGGCCTGGCCGAGCGGCGTGGCGAGGCTCCAGTCGGCCAGATTCAGCGTCGTGAGTTCGTCGCGGACAAGCTTGTAGCGTCCTTCCTGACGGTGAATGAAGCGGCCGTTGCGGATAAGACCCCACGTCTCGCCCTGAATCAGGTTTCCGTCGGCGGTGATCCACTGGTCGAAGCTGCGCCGCGCGTCACCCAGCGTTCCGCGCGGGTCGATCTCAGCGCCGGGAATGCGCACCGAAACGACCACGTAGGTATCGACGCCGCCGGCGGCGTTCGGCTCAACCATCACGCGCGCGTCGTACACGCGGTAGAGAGAGGGGCGGCCCTGGTAATCGGACGTCACGGAATAAATAGGAATTGACTGGTACGAGTAAATGCGGACCTGACGCGGCGCCTCGGCGTAATTGTGGTCTTCGAAGGAGCGACCGGCATCGCCGTAACCCACGTAGCGCAGACCGTACTCGAGGTTGTCCTGGACCACGCGGTAAACGGTGTAGCCGTCTTCGATGCGGTCAAACTCGAGCACACGGACCACACGGCCTTCCTTGATCACGCGGCCCTGGGCGTCATAAACCTCGTCTTCTTTAATGGTGATGCGGTGCGCCGAGTCGTGGTTGACCGGGCGGCCGATGTCGGCGGCGTAATCGTAGTAGGCGGCGCGGCGCGGGACGAACTCGCCGTTGTTGGTGAAGCCGTCGATGCGGACCGCGGGAAGGCCGCGGCCGTCGCGAAGCTCGCGCATCGTGGCGCCGATAAAGCTGTTGCTCGTCTCAACGAGCGTACCCTGGCGGCCAATGAGGCCGCGGCCGGTCGGAAGGTCGGCCATGCCGATGTAACGGCCTTCGCTGGCCGGCTGCGCCGAGCCGACGGGGTTCTGCACCGTATCGAGATAATGGGTTTGCACGCCGGCGGGGATCAGCGGACGCGCGGGCACCAGCTGGCCGGCCTGCGCGAGGAAGCGGAGGTTGTGCCGGATTTCGGGGCGGAACTGGCCGCCGCGTGACGCGAGGTTGCCGCGGTTGATCATGCGACCTTCGGCCGCGAACTGAATGCGGCCGCGCATGTCGCGCATCATCTGGCTCGTCGCACCCGTGCCCGTTTGGTGGACCTGGATGATGGCGCCGCCCACGGGGGCCGGTGCGCCGAACACGATGTCGCCGCGCTCGACCAGCCATTTGCCCGGCGCGAGCTCGCTTTCAAGTACCGGAGTTCCCTGCGCCGCGCCGGCCGTGTCGGTGACCCACGTATGGGAGCGCTGGAAAATGCCGGGAATGCTGCTGAGGCCTTCAAACCGGGTGACGGTCATCGGCACGAAGGTGCCGTTCTCATCGCGGCCGGTGTAGCTCGCGATCACATGGGCGCGCGTGTTGCGCACTTCGCGCCACGTGGTGTTGACGGTGGTCCCGGCGTCGACAATTTCCGAATGGTCGGAGACGAACTCGGGCGCACCGGTGGTGGCGTTGTACTGCACGCGCAGAAGCGTGCTCGACTCGACCGGGCCGTTCACGTTGGTGGCGTCCGGACGCTGCTGATAGGTGCGCGAGGCGACCTGCACGGGAAGCTGAAGCATCACACGCACGCGATCGAGATTGGTGTCGCCGCCGTTGCTGAAGCGGAATTCCGTGGCCACTTCGGGAACGAAGGTCGGCGCGCCGGCGGGAAGGATGGGTTCGCCGGGCCAGTTGATGCGGTCGACCGTCAGATTGGCCGCTCCTCCGTCGATGTGGCCGTCGATGCGGCGGACGTCTTCACCGCGGGAGTTTGAGTCTTCCATGTAATAGTCGCCGAGCGCGGTGCGCGTGTGCACGCGCGTGACGTCGAAGGTCTCGCGGCCGGTGCCGGTCACGTTGAAAAGGGTGATCTGATGGACGACCGGGCGATGCGTCGTCGGGTCCAGCTGCACTTCCGACACCTGCGCCGCCAGCGGGATCGCGACGTCAGCGGCATCGTATTCCTGCGTGGACTGCCGGAACATCACGTTGGCTGCGTTATAGAACGAGCTCATGCGCGTTCGGCCCGTCGGGCGGATCGCGTCGTCGCTCAGCATGCGCATGCCGTTGATCTTGATGAGCTTATTGCCGAACCACTGCATGAACGGCTTGCCTTCAAATTCACGGACGCGGCGCTCGCCTTGGACCACGAGGTTCTCGCTGTTCACCGTCACGCCGTCGAGCTGGTTGCCCGTCATGCGGACGGTGTTGACGTGGCGCCAGACCAGCGTCGTCGGATTGCCGTCAGAGTCGGCGATCCAGGTTTCGCGCTCGAGCTCGGCGCGGATGCCGGTGCGCATGTAGATGTCGTCAGACGCGGCGTTGTCATAGAGCACGAGCTGGCCCAGTCGCGGATTAAATTCGCGGACGAGCGCGCCGTACGGGTCGACGGTGCGGCGCGTGCGGTCTCCGTTCACCATGTTCTCGACCCAGAATTCAGTGCGGCCGGTTCCCACTTCGATGTTGTTGAGCGTCCAGCGCTCGGCCACGTGGTTGTTCGCGGGGTTCCCCGGATCTTCCACACGGACTTCGGTGGCGGCGGCCGCCCACTGGCCCGAGACCGGGTTCCAGCGGAAATTGCTTGAGACTTCACGGCGACGGAACTCGCGGCCATCGACGCGGAAGGTTTCCACGCGCTCGAGGACCTGGCCGCGGATGTTGCGGATTTCGGTCCAGCTGCGAACGCCGTCGGTGGCGTCGTAAATGTAGTTGCCGTTCACGTCCAGCGTCGGGCGGCCGGTGCGGTCGACACGCATGAGGTGCGTGTTCGTGCGCGCCACTTCGTTTCCGTCGGTGCCGGGGATGAACACCTCGGACGTGATGCGGCTCGGCAGGCCGTGCGGATTGTAGACGTCGTAGGTGCGGCGCACGCGCTCGCGGTCGTTGACCGTCTCGGTCAGCAGCATGCGCGGACGCGTGGCTCCGCCGGGCGGCCCGTAATCCATGATGCGCTGGCGGCGGACTTCGTTGAAGCGGAGCGTCGGGTTCTCGCG
>JBBRXR010000177.1:0-4730 GCA_038238485.1 Elusimicrobiota bacterium
CCGTTGGCAAGGACGAGATGGATGCGCTTGGTGTGGATCAGGTGGGGCGCGAGCTTCTTGAGTGTCTTCTTTTCGCGCGAGGCCTCCACCACGAACCAGAAGTCGCGCGCGGCGGCGCCGAGGCGGCCTTCTTTGAGGCGCTCCCAGGCTTGTTCCAGGTAGCGAATGCCGGCGTGGATGAGCTTGCTCGACGCGCCGCTGGTGCCGGAGGCGAAGTCGCCCTTGTCGATGAGCAGGACGTTGGTGAGACCGCGCAGCGCCATCTCGCGCAGGCAGCCCGCGCCGACGATGCCGCCGCCGACGATCAGCGCGTCGAGCGGACGATCAGGATGCTGAAGGGAATCCCAGGTTTGCTGGCGGGTGCGAAACGAAAACTCTCGGCGCTTACCGGAGTTGGGCGCCACAGTTCTTTTGGAGCGAGGCCTTGATCCGGTCAACCGCCGCGTTGATCTCGGACTCGGACAGGGTCTTGGCGGGATCCTGGAGGCGGATGCGGAAAGCCACGCTCTTCTGGCCCGCGGCGACCGAGCCGCCGGAGAAGACGTCGAACGGATGGACGCCGTGGAGCAGCGCACCGCCCGCGGTCTCGGCTTCCCCGCGGATTTTCTCCCAGGGCGTGGCCACATCGACGACCACGGCGATATCGCGCTCAACGAACGCGTGTTTGGGGAGCGACGCGACCTTGCGGTCGAGGGGTTGGGTGAAGACGGCGAGGTCGATCTCCGCGATGGCGCAGTTCCCGCCGAGATCGAGCTCTGCGGCGAGACGCGGGTTGAGCATGCCGGCCCACCCGGCCGGACGGCCCCGGTACTGGATCGTGAAAGACTGGTGGGGGTGCAGAAATGGCGCCGAGGCGCCGGGTTCGATGGTGAAGGCGGCCTGCGTGTCGCGACCGAGCGCTTCCAGAAGGCCCTTGAGGTAGAACACACAGATGTCTTTCTCGGCGGTGCGCCACGTTTTGTGGACGGCCTTGCCGCAGAGGACGAAACCGAACTTCGCCTCTTCCTCGCCCCAGAATGTCTTGCCGATCTCGAACAACGCCACGGCGTCGCGCTGGTGGTTGAGATTGCGCTGGATGGCGCGCAGAAGGTTGATGGCGAGCGTCGGGCGCAGCGCCGACTCTTCCTGGGAAATGGGATTGGCGAGCTTGATGATGTCCTTCTCCGGAACGGAGAACTTCGCCGGCCACTCAGACGGAACGAGGCTCGACGACAACGCTTCACTGACGCCGTAACCGCGCATCGTCTGCACGAGCCGCGCGGTGGGGGCGGCGCGATAAGTCGAATCCATCTTGGCGACCCGGAAGCGGGACAGCGTGGACGGGACGGAATTGTAGCCGACCAGGCGGATCACCTCTTCGACGAGGTCCGCTTCTTCGACGACATCTTTGCGGTGCGGCGGGACGGTGCAGCTCCAGCCGGCTGTCGATGGTTGAGGAGAGAATTGAAGTCGCTCGAGAACGTCCTGCGCGGCGGCGTCGGGAATCGCCATCCCGAGGAGCGTCGAGAGCGCCTCTCGACGGAGTTCGATCGTCATGGGCTTCGGCGCGGACGGGAAAGCGTCCTTCGATCCGGTCGCCCGCGCGCCGGACAAATCGGAGATCAGTTTCGCCGCGCGTTTCCACGCGCGCTCGGCCGTGTCGGTATCGGTGCCTTTTTCAAAACGGAACGAGCTCTCGCTCTTGAGACCCAGACGGCGCGACGTCTGGCGCACGGCCGCGCGATCGAAGACCGCGCTTTCCAAAAGAATGTCCGTGGTGGCGTTGGTCACGCCGGAGTTCTGGCCGCCCATGATGCCGGCGAGGGCGACAACGGATTCCTTGTCGCCAATCACAAGGTCGGTCTCATTGAGGGCGTACGTCTTCTCATCAAGCGCGAGAAATTTTTCCCCCGCCTTGGCTTTGCGCACGCGGATCGCGGAGCCTTTGAGCTTCGCGATGTCGAAGGCGTGCAGCGGATGCCCCCACTCGAGCTGGACGTAATTGGTCACGTCGACGACGTTGTTGATCGCGCGGATGCCGCAGGCGGTGAGGCGCTTGACCAGCCAGTCGGGCGACGGAGCGACCGTCACGCCGGCGAGGACCCGGCCCAGGTACCGCGCGCACAGCGCGGGCTCAGAGATCTCAATATCGAACGACGCCTCTTTAGCGGCGGAAAGCGCATCGTCGGGAAGCGTGAGCTTGGTCTTGGCGAGTGCCGCGAGTTCGCGCGCGAGGCCCACGTGGCTCAAGATGTCCGGGCGGTTCGGCGTGACTTCCACGTCGAAAATCGTATCGGAACCGCCGAGCGCGTCGGCGACGTTGGACCCCAGCTTCGTTCCCTCGGGAAGCATCAGGATGCCGGCGTGTTCGTCGGAGAGGCCAAGCTCGCGCTCGGAGCACAGCATGCCGCCGGACTCGACGCCGCGGATCTTGGAGACGGTGATTTCGATGCCGCCCGGGAGTTTCGCGCCCGGCGTCGCGAGCGGGACGGTCTGTCCGGGCTCGATATTGGGAGCGCCGCAGACGATGGAGCGTTCGCCCGCGCCGTCGGTGACCTTCGCGATGCGCAGGCGGTCGGCGTTCGGATGCTTGTCGACAGCGAGAATTTTCACGGCGATGACGCCGGTGGCGCTCACGCCCTTCTTCTCGACGCTCTCCACGGGAAATCCGAGAGAGGCCAGTTTCTCAGGCAGCGCGTCCGCCGGCCACGGAAGGTCGACGAGCTCTTTGAGCCAGTTGAGGCTGATCTTCATGAGAACTGCTCCAGGAAGCGCAGGTCGGAGTCGAGGAAAAGACGGATGTCGCGCACCTGCAGGCGCGTCATGACAATGCGCTCCACGCCGATGCCGAACGCGAAGCCGGTCACCTTCTCCGGATCGTAACCGACGTTGCGCAACACCTGAGGGTTCACCATGCCGGCGCCCAGGACTTCAATCCAGCCGGTGGCCTTACAGATGTTGCACGGCACTTCGCCGTTGATGCGGCCGGAACCGCCGCACAGAAAACAGCTCGCGTCCATCTGCGCGCCCGGCTCGACGAAAGGAAAGTAGCTGGGGCTGAAACGGACCTTGGTCTTCGGCCCGAAGTAGGACTCGGCGAAATGGGCGAGCGTTCCCTTGAGGTCAGCGAAGCTGAGGTTCTCGTCGACGGCGAGGCCTTCGATCTGATGGAAAATGGCGGCGTGCGTGGCATCGGTCGCTTCGTGGCGGAAGACGCGGCCGGCGGAAATGACGCGCACAGGCGGCGGCATCGACTTCATGATGCGGACCTGAACGGGTGAGGTGTGGGTGCGAAGAAGCAGCGGCTTGCCGTCCTCGCTTTTGCGGTCGACGTAGAACGTGTCCTGCATGTCGCGCGCCGGGTGGTTCTCGGGGATATTGAGATCGGTGAAGTTGTTCTTGTCGGTCTCGATTTCGGGGCCTTCCACCATGCGGAAGCCGATGCCGCCAAAGATGTCGGCAATCTCGCGAATCGTTTCGAGGATGGGGTGGGCGTTGCCGCGGCCGAAGAACGTTCCCGGAAGTGAGAGGTCGACGCGCTGTCCGGCGACGGCGGAGTCGAGAGCGGCGTCCTTGAGTGACTTCTGTTTCGCGGCGAACCGCTCTTCGAGGATCGTGCGGAGCTTATTGGCTTCCTGGCCAATGCGCTTCTTGTCGTCATCGGGAAGCGTGCCCAGGTTGCGGAGGATGCCCGACAAACGACCGTCCTTACGCCCGAGGTATCGGGTGTAGACGGCGTCTATCTCAGGGAGGCTAGCGGACCGGTCCAGCTCGGCGAGAGCGTCTCTCTCAATCTCTTGGAGATCCATTCCCATGAAGGCCGGGGGACCGGGGCTTAGGCGGCGAGCTGAATGTTCTTTTTGGCGAGAACGGCCAGTTCGGTGAAAGCCTGCGGATCGTTGACCGCCATCTCGGCGAGGATCTTGCGATCCAGTTCAACGTTGGCAGCTTTCAAACCGCAGATGAGCTGGGAATAGGTGAGACCACCGAGCTCGCGGGCGGCCGCGTTGATGCGCATGATCCAGAGGCTGCGGAAGTCAGATTTGCGGTCCTTGCGACCAACGTAAGAGTAGACGCCGACCTTACGAAGGTGCTGTTTTACCATCCGCCAACGGTTCTTCTTCGTCGCGTAGGCGCCTTTCGCTCGGCGGTAATGTTTCTTCTTTCTCTGACGGGTGTAAGTTACGCTTCTGGCTCGCATGATGTTCTTCCTGTGGAGTGTTTAGTTAAAGAGTGGAGTTGAGAAAATTAACCGTACGGCAGAAGGCGCTTGATCACGCGCGCTTCGTTGCTGTTCTCAATCGTCGTGGGACGGCGAAGCTGACGGCTGCGAGACGAGGACATGCCCTGGAGCAAATGACGCGCTCCGGCTTTCTTGTGGCGGACTTTTCCACGCGCCGTGAACTTGAAACGTTTCTTGGCACCGCTGTGCGACTTCAACTTAGGCATTGGGTATCGTTCCTTTTTGTTGGGGTACAAAAATCGTAATCATTCTGTTTCCGTACATCTGAGGGCGCGATTCGATCTGACCGACCGCCGCGATCTCCGCTTCGATGCGCGCGAGCATCTTCATTCCGATGTCTCGATGCTCCATTTCTCGGCCCATGAACACGAACGTGACGCGGACCTTGTGATGCTCTTTAAGAAACTTGTCGATCGCGTTGATCTTGACGACGAGGTCGTGCTCGCCGATCTTCGGTCGAATGCGGATTTCCTTAACGGTTCCGCCGCCGCGATTCTTGCGCGAATCC
>JBBRXR010000178.1:0-4700 GCA_038238485.1 Elusimicrobiota bacterium
CTTGATGAGGTAGTCGCAGGCGCCCAGGCGCATGCTTTCGACCGCGGTGTCGACGGTCTGGTAGGCGGTCATCATCACGACGGGCACGTCGGGCGCGATTTTGCGCATGCGGCGAAGCGTCTCGATGCCGTCAATGCCGGGAAGTTTGATGTCGAGAAAAACGACGTCGGGCTTGGTGTCGAGCTTCTTCAGCCCCTCCTCGCCGGTCTCGGCGGCCACGACCTCGTAGCCGGCGGCCTGAAGAACCTTCGAAAAAATCATGCCCACCTGCGGTTCATCGTCGATGACAAGAATTCGGCCTTTGGCCATGGGATCCCTTATGTCGCGAGAGGAAGCTGGATTTTGAACGTCGTCGTCTGCGTCTCGATGTCGCCGCGGGCGGCGATCTTTCCGCCGTGCCCTTCGATGACCTGCTTGACGATCGCCAGGCCGAGCCCCATGCCGGTTTCTTTTGTGGTGAAGAAGGGCTCAAAAATTTTGTCCTGCAGTTCCTCTGATAGGACGCTGCCGGTGTTATTGAACATCAGGATCAGGTTGCCCGCCCCGTCGGCGTCGATGGAAATGATAATGCGGCCGGCCCCTTTCATCGCCTCGAGCGCGTTGTCGATTACGTTGGTGACCACTTCGCGGATCAAGTCGGCATCAACGTGGATCGCCGGCAACCCGGGCTTATACCGCCGCTCGATTTCCACGCACTGGATCTTGCAGCGTGGTGCGCAGTTGCGGATCACTTCGTCGGCCAGCTTCTCAAGGTATTCCGGCGACTTGCGGATGCGGGAGGCGCGCGAGTATTCCACGAAATCGCGGGTGAGCTGCTCAAGGACCTTCACCTTCTCCTCGATGGCCTGCAGGACCTGGACTTTCTCCTGGTCCGGCGCCACCTGGCCCTCCAGGTACTGCGCGCACATCTGAATAATGCTGAGCGGGTTGCGCATGCGATGCGCGATCGCGCCGGCCATCGATCCAACGGCCGCCAATCGGTCTTTCTTAAGTAGCTCCTGCTGCATCTTCGAAATTTCTCGCTTGAGATTGTGGCTTTCCAGACAGCGACGAACCGTGGCGCGGAGGAGGTCGCGGGGAAAGGGCTTGGTGATGTAGTCGTAGGCGCCGGCTTTCATCGATTCTACGGCGGACGCGACCGAGCCGAAGGCCGTCATGATGATCACGTCGGTCGCCGGATAGTGGTACTTGATCTGCTTGATCAGCTGCACGCCGTCCATACGCGGCATTGAGAGGTCGGTGAGAACCAGATCGAACCGCTTGAGGGTGAGAACGGTAAGCGCTTTCTCGCTCCCGTCGCAGGTTTCTACCTCATGACCGTCGGTCTCAAGGAACTGGCGGCAGAGGTCCCGGGACGGGTCTTCGTCGTCGACAATCAGAATCCGGTTGGGCTCCGGCTTGGAGTCCGCCTCAGCCGGATCCGGATCAGAACCGGTTTTCATCGGTTGAGCCATAATTAGCGGCCGCTAGATCTTGTCGTCCAGCCGGTAGCCGACGCCGATCAGCGTCTTGATGTAGCGTCCGGCTTCACCGAGCTTTTTGCGCAGGTGCCGGATGTGCACGTCGATCGTACCGAGCGTTCCCGGATAATCGTAACCCCAGACGGCGGACATCAATGCTTCGCGGCGAAGCGCCTTGTTCTTGTTCTTGGCGAGAGCGACGAGCAGTTCGAATTCTTTTGGCGTCAGCATGAGATCGCGGCCCTTGTACTTCACTTCATGCATGTCGAGGTCAATGTCGAGAGGACCGATCTTGATGATGGAGGCTTCGTCACCCTTGGCCATGTCGACGCGTCGAAAGACGGCCTTAATGCGCGCGAGCAGTTCGCGGTTTCCAAAGGGTTTGGTCAGGTAGTCATCGGCGCCGACTTCGAGACCGATCACTTTATCGGTCTCTGTGTCCTGCACCGTCAACATGATCACGGGAATCCGCTTGGTGCGGATGTCTTGCTTCACCTGTCGACAGAACTCGAGGCCGCCAATCGTGGGTAGCCTCACGTCGAGGAGGATCATGTCGGGAAGCGTCACTTTCAATTTCTGAAAGGCTTCGTCGGTGGAATGGGCCGTCGTGGCCGTAATTCCGTTTTCTTCGAGGATGTCTTTGACGAGTTGGCAGATCTGCGGTTCGTCGTCTACGATCAGGACTCTTTTTTTCGCCACGTTGGACCTCTGGTCAAGTTCTTCGGTCAATCACGTACGCTGAAGCGTTCGCCGATTTGACCCACTTCTTCAAATCTCCCGCGATCAGGGCGACTTCTCCCGGATGCCGGAACGTTTTCTGCCGGTTGGTGACCACGGCGGTCGCGATTCCCATCACCGGGACGTCCGTCTTAACTCCACGCCGATCTACCGCCGCAATCATACCACGCGTCCGATCGGCCTCATCGTAAAGCGCCGTGATCGCCGCATCAAAATCCTTCGAAATCGATTCGCAGAGGCCGGCCACGTCGTGCGTGTCGATGATCGCCACGAAATCGTCGCCGCCGATGTGGCCGAGGAACGACGTCGTCGGCGCTGCGTCCGCGATGCGCCGTTCCAGCACTTGCGCCGTTAACCGGATCGCCGTGTCACCGCGAACGAAACCATACCGGTCATTGAAAGCCTTAAAATTGTTCAGATCGAAGTACAACACCGAGAACGGCGCCGGCGACCCAAGGCGCTTCTGAATCTCGAGGATGATCGCGCGGTTGCCCGGCAGATGCGTCAGCGCGTTGGCATCCAATTCGCGCACGTTTCGGCCGATCGCCGTGTTGATGCGCGCCACAAGCAGGGCCGGGCGAAACGGCTTGGGAATATAGTCATCGGCGCCCGAACTGAAGCCCGCGATCTCTTCCTTCTCCAAATTATGCGCCGTCAACATGATGACCGGCGTGTACCGGGCCGATGGTATCTCGCGAATGCGTTTGCAGACCTCGTACCCAGACATGTCCGGCAGCTCGACATCCAGCAACACCAGATCCGGATGATGCTCCACCAGCTTTTCAAGCCCCACCCGTCCCGTCGCCGCCTGGTCGGTTTCGAAACCCTCTCCGCGGAGATAATCCGTCACCACTTCGCGGATCGCGGCCTCATCGTCGACAATCAAAACCCGTTTCGAATCCATGGTCTCGCTTTAAAACTTTTGTTCCCGCTCAAGCGGGCTTATCCGGCTCGGCGCCATTGGACGTCAGAGGAAGCGTGAAGTGGACCGTCGTCCCCTTGTTGACTTCCGATTCCAACCAGATTCTCCCACCGTGCGCTTCCACGTTTCCCTTCGCGATCGCCAGGCCAAGGCCCGTTCCCTTCGGTCCCGATGGGTCGGGGCGATTCTTGGCCTGTCTGAATTTCTCGAACACAATCTGCTTCGCTTCGTCGGGAATCCCGACGCCGGAGTCTTCGACGGAAACCTGAACGAAATCGCTCTGATTTCTCGCGAATATTCTGATTTTGCCCCCGGCGGGCGTGAATTTCAAGGCGTTTGAGACGAGGTTTTGAATTACTTGCCGGATTTTGTCTTCGTCGGCGTTAAATTCAGGCACGTTGACCGGAACATCCACCGAAAAATTGATCCCCTTCTTCTCGAAGAGGGCCTGCATGAGGGCCATGACATCTTCGGCCACGTCCTTGATGTTGATCGGCTTGGATCGGATCTCTACATGGCCCGCCTTGAGCTTCGCGAGGTCGAGGATGTCATTGATGAACGACGTCAGGCGCATGGTGCTTTCCTGGATGATGTTGAGCGCCTTGGTTCCTTTGTCGGCGGTAATTTCGTTGAGCGGTTTGCTTCGGAGAAGTTCGACGTAGCCGGAAATCGCGGACAGGGGTGACCGGAGCTCGTGGGACACGCTTGATATGAAGTCGTCTTTCAACTGGTCGAGCTCGCGAAGCTTCGTCGCCATTAAATTGAACTCCTGCGCCAGAAACCCAAGTTCATCCGAGCTCTCAACGGGAATCTGTGTCTCCAGGTCGCCGTCGCCGATGGCCTTGGCGCCTTGGATCAGGTGAAGGATCGGTCGAGTGAGGCGCTCCGCCAGCAGAAAGCTGCCGATGAGCCCAACGATCAGGACACCTACCATGGACCACATAAGCCAAGGCCACATCCGGCTGACAATGGACTCGAGCTTGAGTTCGAGCATGTTCATGTTGAAGCCGATGAAAACGGTGCCGTGGATTTTGTCGCCGCGCAGATTGGTCTGCGTGACTGGCTCGCAATAATGGCGCCATCGCTGGTCGCCGTCCTGGCTGTCGTGTTGGGTCGGCTCGCCGTTGACACCGGGCCGGCTGTAGTTGCAGCCGGGAGCGAGCTTATCGAAGCGCTGAAGGCTCTCCAGGCCGCCCAGACGGATGCCGGCGCGGCTGTCGTCAACGTAGATGGCGTATGCGAGCTCCGGAATGGATTTTTCGAGAGACTCGCTGTAGGCCTGGATGGCGAGGTCGTCACCGAGGTAGAGGGCGTCGGTGCAGGCTCCGCGGAAGTTGTTGAACCAGGTGAGCTGGTTGGTCTTCATTTCGCGGCGAAGAAAGAAGCGGACGGAGAGGACGGTCGAGATGCTCGTGAATGCAACGACCACGAGGATCAGCGAGACGGTGAAATATGTCAGGCGAGGCCGGAGTTTCAAACTCTTACTTCTGAACCTCGATGATCTTCACCTTCGAGCCAGCCTTGAGTTCCGGCGGTTTCTGGACGACGACCACCTCGCCGGGATTGAGGCCCGACTCAAC
>JBBRXR010000179.1:0-4695 GCA_038238485.1 Elusimicrobiota bacterium
CGATACGAACGTCCGTCTCCTTGATCGTAATTTCCAGGTCGCTCAGGACCTGGGCGACGACATCACGAAGGTCGACGACCAACGTCGGTCCCGCCTGTTCCCCCAACTGGGAGTAACTGAGGAGCGCCTTGATCAGGTTCTGCATGCGCAGGGTGCTGTCGGCGATGCTCCGAAGATATCGATTTCCCATCTCTCCCAGCTGGCTGCTGTAATTCGTTTCCAGAAGCTGGGAGTACGTGGAAATTTTGCGAAGCGGCTCCTGTAGATCGTGAGAGCTCACGTAAGCGAACTGGCCCAGTTCCTGGTTGGCCCGCGTCAGCTCAATGGTCCGCACCCGCGCCTCTTCGTTCTCTTTCATGACGCTCAAGTCCGTGACGACGCCGCAGAAAACGGACAAGCCTTCCACATCGAGCTGGCGCATGGAGAGAAGCGTGGGGAACTGACGGCCCGAGGATTGCCGCAGGATAATCTCTCCGCGCGTCCGGCGAAACTTGGCATCGGCCATCAGCATCCGGAGATCGGAAAGGCCGCTCGAGAGAAAGTAGTCGTGGACGAAGGTTCCGACGACGTCCCGGACAGGGAGGCCCACCATGTCGCTGAAGAACTGGTTGGAATAAAGGATCAGACCGTCCGTGTTGAAGGTGAGCGCGCCTTCGCTCATGCCCTCGACGACTTCCTGGTAGACGTGGTCGGCGCCCTGAAGCGTAAAAATTTTCTTCCCGCCATCCTTGCCGACAATCAGCGCGTCTACCTCGCCGTCCCGGATCGCCCGGATCGTTTCCTGGAGCTCGCGCACCTGTTCCGCCAGCAGCTCATTCTCGAGCCGCAGGCCGTCGGCCGGGTTCGAGCCCGTGGTGATCACGACTTGCCCTTTTCAGGATCAGTGGGCGGCAGGTCCAGGCGATGGAGGACCCGTTCCGTGTCGGACATATCGCCCACGAGTCGCCGCACCGGCGCCGGGGACTGCCGGATCAAGGTGGGCGCGGCAATGACGTCGTCATGCTCTGAGAGTCCCGGGTCCTTATACACGTCCACCACTTCCAGCTGATAGCAGCCCTTGAGGTGGTCCTCGCAGATTTTTTTGATTCGCGTGATCGCTCGCAGGGATTGAGGCGTGCCGCCGCTCACATAAAGACGGAGGACATACATCTCCCCCTTGGCCTTTTCGAGAGCCGCCTCGAATTTTTCGGCATCGTTCTCCATGGCGGCCTTAGCGAGTCGCCCCGTCGTGCCGGCAAAGATCGAGACCGACGAGGATTCGCTCTTTGTCTGCCAGATCTCCGACCAGGCGACGCATGGGTTCGGGGAGCCGACGGATCAGCGTCGGAATCGCGAGGATCTGGTCGCCTTCCGCCAGGAGCGGATTCTTCACGACGTCGATCACTTCGATCGTATACCGGCCCTTCAGGTGTTCTTCGCAGAAATTTTTCAGATTGGCGAACGCGCGCAGGGACTTGGGCGTCTGGCCCGAAACGTAGAGCCGCAGCTTCCAAACTTCTGATTCGTCTCCATCGATGCCCGGGGGCGTGCCCGCGTCCGGCGCGGTCATACGCCCACCGGTTCCTTCCGCATGGGGACGCCCGTGATGACGATCCCTTTCGATGAAAAGGCGTATTGCCGCGGCTCGAGGTCGTGGTCCATTCCGCGCGATTTGAACACGCAGACTTCCCTTCGCAGGCCGCCGGCCTGCTGGGTGCGGTTCAGCGTGATCAGCGTATCGACGAGAGACGACACGCCGATGGTCTCGGCTTCAATCGCCTCGCCGTCCCGGCTCAGCACGGTGAACACGAACGTGATGTTCTTGAGTTTGAGGTAATCGATCAGCCGCGTGAACATCAGGCCGATCTCCATGGGCGCGCCCAGGTCGACGAAGCTGGTGATCGGGTCGATGATGATGACGTCGGGGCTGAATTTCTCCACCATGCGGTGGAACCGGACGAGATGCGCTTCGAGGCCCTGGAGCGTGGGACGGGCCGCGTAGACCTTCAGCTTGCCGCTGTCCAGATGTTGCCGGAGGTCGAGCCCGATTGAGCTCATGTTGCGGACATACTGCGGAATGGATTCCTCGTAGCTGAACACCAGCGCGCGCTTGCCGGTTTTGCACACGCTGTCGACGAAATGCGCGCCGAACGACGTTTTGCCGCTGCCGACGCCGCCCGCGATCATGATGGTGGTGCCTTCCAGATATCCGTGCCCGTCCAGCATCTGGTCAAGGGCGACGACGCCCGTCGAGAGATGGGCGCGACTGATTTCGTGATCGGCGAAATCGAGCGATGTGATGGGAAGGATCGAGACGCCGCTCTCGTCGATGAGAAACGGATACTCGTTGGTCCCGTGGGCGGACCCGCGGTATTTGATGACCGACAGCCGGCGCGTCGACACCTGGTTGACGATGCGGTGGTCGAGAAAGATGACGCAGTCGGACACGTACTCTTCCAGTCCCTGTCGCGTGAGGCGGCCTTCGCCTTTCTCTCCGGTGATGATCGTGGTCACGCCCTTGTCCTTGAGCCACTGGAACAGGCGGCGGAGCTCGCCGCGCAAGAGGGCCGTGTTCGAGAATCCGGAGAAAAGGGACTCAATGGTGTCGAGCACCACCCGCTTGGCGCCCACGGAATCAATCGCATGACCGAGACGCACGAAGAGGCCGTCGAGGTCGTACTCTCCGGTCTCTTCAATCTCGTTGCGCTCAATGTGCACGTAGTTCAGCGCGAGACGTTTTTTCGCCACCAGCTCGGAGATGTTGTACCCAAGGGAAGAAAAGTTTTTCTCGAGATCCGGAATGCGTTCCTCAAAGGACATGAACACGCCCGACTCATCGAACTCGTTGATGCCGCGAACGAGGAATTCCATCGCGATCAGCGTCTTGCCGCAACCGGCATTTCCGCAGATGAGCGTGGGTCTTCCTTTTGGAAAACCACCAAAGGTGATTTGATCGAGACCATTGATGCCGGTGGGGGATTTTTCGAGTTGCTTGGTTGGGGGAGCAAGGAATATTTCCATCACTCACAGTAGTACTACCCCGGGGCCAGAAGGGACATCAATCCGGAAAAGGCGCTACAGACCCTATTCAACCGGTAAACCCATCGAAATAGTTGAACGAGCGGGATTTTTTGCGATTCCCGCGATCTGATTTTCCCGTCCGCTCGTCGTATTTACCTTAATTGGTCTTCGAGAACGCTAGGAGGATGACATGGAAAACAAGAAACAGAATGCGACGAAACGTTCGATGAAGGGCGCTGGAAAAGTGGTGAGCAAGGATCTTCGAAAACTGGAGGCGAGCCATGCCGCGCATGCCCGCCGCCCGAGCGCCGCTCGCCGGAAACCGGCCAACCAGGCCCACTAGATCGTCGCCCAGCAGGATCCCATGGGGGTTAAGCCAAAAGATTATTACGAACGTCTCGGGGTTTCCCGAACGGCTTCCGACGAAGAGATCAAGCTCGCGTACCGCGGCCTCGCGCGCGAGCATCACCCGGACCTGCATCCGGAAAAAGAAAAACAACTCCACACGCAGCGCATGCAGGAAGTGAACGAGGCCTACGCGGTGCTCAGCTCCAAAGAGAACCGGGCAAAATACGATCAGCTGGGGGAGCACTGGAAAGAAGGACCGCCGCCGGAAGAGCGTTCGCGTTCCAGCGCGGGCGGCGCCACCGGCCAGAGGGGCCCGTCGGAAGAAGGCTTCAGTGATTTCTTTCGCGACATGTTTCGACAGGGCCAGGGCCGCGGCGAAGATAACCCGGGCTTCCCGTCGGAACTCGACATCGAAGCCGTGCTGGACCTCTCCCTGGAAGACGCGGTCGGCGGGGTGGAGAAATCCTTCTCATTGATGACGACGGGCCTCTGCCAGAATTGCCGGGGTACCGGAAGAAAGGGCGGCACTTTCTGCCCGGTGTGCGGCGGCGTCGGCGAAGTTCAGCGGCAGCGCGAGGTCAAAACGAAAATCCCGCCCGGCCTCGTCGCCGGAAACCGGATTCGACTGCGCGGACAAGGGAACGAGGGGCCGCAGACCCGCGGCGATCTCTATCTCAAAATCCGTTTTCTGCCGAACGTGAAATACAAAGTGGACGGTCTGAATCTCGAGTCGGAAGTTCGGGTCATGCCCTGGCAGGCGGCGCTGGGAGCGGACGTATCCGTCCCGACGCTGGATGGGTCCGTTCGACTTCGCGTTCCCAAGGCGACGCATAACGGAACCCGGCTTCGTCTCGCGGGCAAAGGTCTGGGGAAGCCGGCCGAGCGCGGCGACCTGCTCATCCGGATCATCGTCGACATCCCCGACGCCCTCTCCCCCAGGGCCGAAGCGCTCTTCAAGTCGCTCGAGGAGGAAAGCCATGTATAGCGCGTCCGACATCGCCGTCCAGAAACTCTGCCGCGAGCTTCAGATCGACTCTGATTTCCTGGTGCAATGTCTTCACGCTTCTGTCATCGAAGTCCACGAAACCGAAGGTCACCTGGTTCTGGGTAACGGGACGGTTCTCCTTCTTCGTCGACTGGAGCGGATCTGCGTCACCCTCAATGTGGACATTTCCGGCGCTCTTCTTCTGTTAAAACTCACTCAACGGGTGGCCGACCTCGAAGAAGAAAACCGCCTGCTTCGCGAAGCGCGAGGCCTCTAGAACAATAAAAAAAAGACCAGCGAGGCCGCTAAGCTTCGCTGGTCTTTGTCGATCCGAGGTGATCTTCGGACCGGCTAATGATGGC
>JBBRXR010000180.1:0-4682 GCA_038238485.1 Elusimicrobiota bacterium
CAGATCGCCCTTGAGCTCAATCGCGGTCTGGCCGTCGCGGTACCAGACGTCCTGGTCAAAGCGCACGGAAACGTTGGCCGACAGCGGAGAGGAACCGGCCGCCGCGGGCGCCGGCGCGGGCGCC
The DNA here is from genome assembly GCA_038238485.1 of Elusimicrobiota bacterium. Classification (GTDB taxonomy): domain Bacteria; phylum Elusimicrobiota; class Elusimicrobia; order F11; family F11; genus JBBRXR01. Next base: position 125 of record JBBRXR010000180.1, read on the forward strand.
TTTTTCGCTTTGGCCTTCTTGTCCTTCTTCTCCTTCACCGGCTTGTACTCGCCCTTGGCGATGACGACGCTTCCGTCGACATGTGGCGCTTCCCACGGGCCCTGAAGCGTCAGGTCGGAATTGAGCTTCAGGTAGACACCGGCGGGATATCGAAGCTCGAACTTTCGCGCCGTCAGCGCGAGGTCGGCGCGAAGCCGGTTGATCGTGCCCGTGATCGACACGGTGCCGTCGCCGCCTTTCGCCACGGCCTGCGCGAAGCGAAGCGACGCACCGTCGCCGACGAGCTGAACGTGAACGTCCTTGAACTCGGCGCCTTTCTTCTCGTTGGTGCCGATGCGGTCGGCGTCGAAGTCGAGCCGGCCGGCCGCGGAGAAATCGCCTCCCTGGCCGGAAATGGTGAGGTCGCCTTTGAGGATCGCCTTGTCGAACTTCCACTCACCGAGCGGAATGGGCAGCGACGCGAGGTCGAGGCCCGTCGTGCGCAACCGCACGGTGAACGGCGGCGCCCGCCGGCCGGCGAAGGACATCGGCAGGTCGGCCGACGCGTTGAGCGTGCCGCCTTTCGACACGAGATCGAGGTGCTCGATGACGACCCTGCCGTTCTCAGCGCGCGCCGCGAGGTCGGCGTCACCCGCGGGGCGTTTATCGATGGACAGCCCGGCGACGTGCGCGCGCGCGACCACCGTGGGGCGCGCCATCGGGCCGGACGCCGTCGCGTCGAGCGAGGCCACGCCCGCCACCGGCGTCTCCAGCCCCGCGATCTTCGCGAGGCCTTCGAGCTGAAGGCCACTGGCCGCGATCTTCACCCCGGAGAGACGGTCGCCCGCCACGGCGCCATCGAGCCGAAGCGACCCGCTCGCTTCCGACACCAGGTGGAACCCGCGAATGTCGCTGCCCGCCGGGCCGGCGGAAAGTTGAAACGGTCCGTCGAGCCGCCACTGATCGCCCAGGCCGGCGTCGAGGCGCGTCCACGTGGCGTTCCAGGTCGCGCCCTTCACCGCGCCGGTCCCCGCTCCGTGAAGGGACGCGCCTTCACGCGAGAGCGCGAGATCAAACCGGTGACGCGTGAGTTTTCCATCGATGGTCAGTGACGCTTTCTCGATCTTCTGGCCGCCGCGGTCGAGGTCGGCAACGTCCACGATCAGTTTTCCTTCGGGAGGCGCCAGCGATGGTCCGGCGCCCTTCAGCGACAGCTTCTTGATCGTCACGGCCGGCATCTCGACGCCGCGCAGGTCCGCGTCCAGCGTCCAGGCCAGAATGTTTTGCGGCCCCTTGAGCGTCAGTCGAACGGGTCCGTCGGCGGCAAACGGAAGCCACCGGCGCAGGCCTTTCGCTTCCAGCTGAAGGTCGGCCGTCACCTCGCCCTCCTTCTTCTCGAGACCCCAAGTCGTTTTCACGTTGCCGTCGATGCCGCCCGACGAAATGGCCACCGCCGCGCGGGCGTCACCATCCGAGATGGCGAGGTCCGCGGTCAAATGCGGGCCGTTGCTGGCGGTCAGGTCTAGGCGCCCCGTTCCATTCAACGTGGCGGGCGACTTCCCGCGCCCTTCGGCAAGAAGGGAACCGGAAAGCGCGCCGAGCGAGCGCGGCAGACCCGGGACGAGATCCGCGGGAAGGCCCACCGCGCTCATGCTGGCGGCCCAGACCTCGGTGGCCAGGTCAATTCGCGCGCCCGCGACGAAACGGCTCGTCTGATGAATGCCCGTCGCGTCGAGGCTCCACTTCTTTTCGTCGCCGCGGATGTCGGCGGTGATCGCCAACGGGCCTTTGGACGCGAGCGTCAGCTGCGCGCTCATCGGCTTCAGATGAAATTGGCCATGTCCCGTGACGGTGCTCCCTTCCACGAACGCGGACACGCTCTTCAGGTCGATGTTGTCGCCGGTGGCGGCCGCGGAGACGCTCAGGTCCTCGATGCAGTGCTGCGGCGGCAGGCCCGGCGCCTGGAGGCAACCGACGACGCGTGCGTCGAGGGCGCCCGAGCGGTCGGCGAGCGCGTAATGGCCGGTCGCCTCCAGCCGGTTGTCCATCACCGTCGCGCGCAGTTTCTTCACGTCCGCGCGCTCCCCCGTTAGAGCTGCCTCGAGCTCGATGCCGCTCACCACCAGCGGCTCGGCGTCGGCCTTCTCAATGGTTATTTTTCCATCTTTGACCCGGAGATCGCCGATCGGCAGAAGTTTCGGCTTCGCATCAGCCGGGGGTTTTTCCACGGTGGCGGTCGACGGATGAACCGTGACGCGAAGGCCGTCTGCCCACAGCGTGTCGAGCGCCGGGCGGCCGGCCAGGGTTGACGCCCACGCCACGTTGACGCGCACCTGTTTGGCGGACAGGTCGAAACCCGGCCCGCCGACCAAGAGTCCGTCAATCGACCATCCCGACCCGGGCGTGCCGTGAACGTCCGTTACCGCCAGGGAAATCCCGTGGGATCGCGCCGCGCCCGCGGCCAGGTTGACGACCGACTTGGGAAACAACCAGATCGCCGCGGCTGTGGCGCCGAGGATCGCCGCGAGGACGGCGAGACCGATGAGGAGCACGAGCGTCGTCTTCTTCATCAGAATGCTTCGCCCACGCTGAAATGAAGGCGCCAGAGCTCGGTGTCGCCGGGATCGCGGTTGAGCTTGTAACCGGCGTCGAGACGGAACGGCCCAACGGGCGTGACCAGGCGGATGCCGCCGCCCGCGCTGAACTTCCAAAAATGCGGCGACACGCCGGCCCAGTTATTCGCGACCTGGCCTCCATCGATGAACGTCGCGCCACGGAATTTCCAGAACAGCGGAAAGCGCAATTCGATCGACGAGCTCAGGCGGCGCTTGCCACCCAAGGGCGCGTCGGTCGAGTCGCGGTCGCCGACGCTGCGCTCGGCGTAGCCGCGAACGCTGTTGGCGCCGCCGAGAAAAAAGCGTTCAAAAGCGGGAATTTCTTCTGTATCGGCGTAGGGCTGCGAATAACCGGATCGGAAGGCGTTCGCGAGAACCACTCTTCGGAAAAGCGGAAAGTAGTGCGTCGAGTCGAACACCACGCGGTTCATGTTGATCATCCCACCCAGAAAATCGCCGAAGTGCTCGAGCGACACCACGTCGCGCGTTCCTTTCGACGGGAAGAAATAATCGTCCGTCGTGTCGCGGTTGAGACCGAGCGCCACCGAGCGGCCGTCGGAATTCTGAAGCGTGGTGGCGGCCACATCGGGCGAAACGTTCGCAATGTGATTGCGATCGAGCCGAAGGGCCACGGTTCCCTTGATATGGCGCGTGAGGTCGCGGCCGAGGCCGGTTTCACCCCGGGTTCGTTCGAAGTCGTAGCCGTCGCGCAACTCGCGCCGCCAGGACAGCGACGTGCGCTGCTCGGTCTTTGTCTCGAAGAAAAATGGGTTGGTGAAGGCGAGCCGGTCTTCCCGCCAGATCGCGGAAAGCGTGCTCGTGAATTCCGCGCGGAACGCGCGGTGGGCCAGGTTCTCATGGAGAAGCGTCAGCGAGATGCGCTCGCGCTCTTCTGATCCCCATCCGACGCCGCCCTTGATCCACTTCAGGCGACGCTCTTTCACGCGGACGATCACGTCCGCGGTCTTGGCGGGCGTCGTCGACGCGCGGATCTCGACCGTCTCGAAGAGCCCGCGTCCGTAGAGGTTGCTCTGCGTTTCGAAAAGTCGGGTGCGGACGTAAGGATCGCCTTTCTTGTAGGTCGACGTCAGCCGGATAATGCGGTTGGGCAGCGAAGTGAGGCCTTCCACCGTCGTGTCACCAAAATGGTACAGCGGGCCTTCCGCGATGTGAAAGCGAAGGTCGAGGGCGCCCGGCGCGGGCTCGCTCGACACGCGCACCTCCGCTTCCAGATAACCCTGTCGCTGGTAGTACGACTTCACGAGGCGCGCGCCAACGAGCTCGGCCTCGGGCACGTAAACGTCGCCGGGTTTCAAAACACTTTCCCGGAGGATGTCTTCCGTTTTGACGGCGCGGTTCCCCTCGACGGTAACGGCGCCGATGGTGGCGCCCGCCGGCAATTCAGCGCGGGCCGCGGCGGCGGTGAGCGCCAGCGCAGCAAAGAAAAGATGGAATCGCTTCATGTGTGGGTGACCGATGGACTCGGCCCTAACAATACGGAGGAAACGGCTTTTTGACGGGCTCTCCTCAGGCCTTCAGGAGCCCGCGCGGATAGATCGCGCTGGTGAAACTGACGATGCCGCCCAGCGGGTCCGGCGCCTGGCCGTAGGTGAGCATCGTGCCCGGCCCCGATCCGAGCTCCTTCATCAGCCGGAGGGACGTGTAAATCGCCGAGAGCCCGCAGACTTTCCGCCAGTGCTCGTCCTGAATGACCGAAAGGTAGAAGCCGTCGGCGTCGAGCGCGAGCGCCTTCTTCATCGACGCGCGGTCTTCTTCCTCGATCTTTTTCTCGACGGCGGGCGTGAGCTCGATGTTGTCTCCAAAACGCGGGCCGACGTGCGCCAGATCCACGCCGGCCAGGATCAGGATCTTCTGGCCCTGGGCCTGGCGGGCGCGCAAAAGCGCGCCGAATTTGGAAAGCGCGGCGTCGACGGTTTCCACCGACGACGGCGCGCGATCCTCCG
>JBBRXR010000181.1:0-4675 GCA_038238485.1 Elusimicrobiota bacterium
AAGAAGCGCGTGCCGCTCAACGTGCAGGTGACGATCGAGAACACCGGCACCATGCTCATCGGGAGCGACATGGCCACGGCGATCACCGTCATCGAAAGCCTGCCCGTCGACACCATTGGCCTCAACTGCGCCACTGGCCCGCTGGAAATGAGCGAGCACGTGCGCACGCTCGGACAGATGACCGACCGTTTCATTTCCGTGCTGCCCAACGCCGGCCTGCCCGAGAACGACCAGGGCCGCGCTGTCTACAAGCTCACCCCCGACCAGCTCGCCGCGCACCTGGTCGACTTCGTGACGCGCCACGGCGTGAGCGTCGTCGGCGGCTGTTGCGGCACCACCTTCGCGCATCTCGCCAAGGTGGTCGACGCCGTGAAGGACCTGAAACCGGTGAAACGGAACCCGAAGCGCGTGGCCGCGGCGGCGTCGCTCTACATGAGCGTTCCCATCCGCCAGGAACCGGCGCCCATGATTATCGGCGAACGCACCAACGCCAACGGATCGAAGCTTTTCCGCGACCTTCTTCTCTCCGAAGACCACGACGCCATGGTGAACATCGCCAAGGAGCAGGAAGCCGAAGGCGCCCACGTCCTCGACGTCTGTACCGCCTACGTCGGCCGCGACGAGGTCAAGGACATGAGCGAGCTCGTGAAGAAGCTTACTCTTCAGGCCCGCGTCCCGCTCATGATCGACTCCACCGAAGCGCCGGTCATTGAGGCCGCGCTCAAGCTTTACGGCGGAAAGGCCATCATCAATTCCATCAACCTCGAAGACGGGGAAGAGCGGATGCAGAAGATCTGCCCCATGCTCACCACTTACGGGGCCGCCGTCGTCGCCCTGACGATCGACGAAGCGGGCATGGCGAAGAGCGCCGATAAGAAATTCGAGATCGCCAAGCGCATCCACGACCTCGGCGTGCAGAAATACGGCCTCAAGGCCGACGACATCATTTTCGACGCGCTGACTTTCACGCTCGGCAGCGGCGACGAGGAGTTCCGCAAGGCCGGCATCGCCACCATCGAGGCCATCCGCCGCATCAAGACGGAACTGCCCGGGGTTCACACCACGCTCGGCGTCAGCAACATTTCGTTCGGCCTTAAGGCCAACTCGCGCGTCGTGCTCAACAGCGTTTTCCTGCACTACGCCATTGAAGCGGGCCTCGACTCCGCCATCGTCAACGCGAAAAAGATCCTTCCGCTCTTTAAGATCGACGACAAAGGCCGCGAGCTCGCGCGCCAGCTCGTGTTCGATGAGCGAACGTTCGACGCGGAGGGGAACGTCACGTTCGACCCGCTTCACGCGTTCATGGCGCATTACGCCGACGCGAAGGTCGCCACGGCGGATTCCGGCGCGGCCAAGGTCGCCAAAACGGTCGAGGAAGAACTTAAGCAACGCATCATCGACGGAAATAAGCAGAACATCGAGAAGCCGCTCGCGGTGGCGCTGGAGAAATATCCGGCTCTCGAAATTATTAACACGATTTTGCTCGACGGCATGCGGGTGGTGGGAGAGCTGTTCGGTTCCGGGCAGATCCAGCTTCCGTTCGTGCTTCAGTCGGCCGAAACCATGAAGGCCGCCGTGCGCTTCCTCGAGCCGCACATCCCCAAGAACGCCAGTGGAAACACGAAAGGCAAGATGGTGCTCGCCACCGTGAAAGGCGACGTGCACGACATCGGCAAGAACCTGGTCGACATCATTCTCTCCAACAACGGCTATTCGGTCGTGAACCTCGGCATCAAGCAGCCGATGGACGCCATCCTCAAGGCCGCTGAAGAGCACAAGCCCGACGTCATCGGGCTGTCCGGCCTGCTCGTGAAATCGACGGCCGTGATGAAAGAAAATCTCGAAGAGATGAACAGCCGGAACATCAAGTACGACATCATCCTCGGCGGCGCGGCGCTCACGCGCAAGTTCGTCGAGTCGGACCTCCGGATGATTTATAAGGGCCGCGTTTTCTATGCGCACGACGCCTTCTCGGGCCTGCGCATCATGGATGAGATCACCAATCCGACCATGGAGCAAAAGCTCACGGGCGACTATCGCGTCAAAGACGCCGAAGCGGAAATGGCGAAACCCGCGGGGAACCTGCCCGTCATCGGCACTCCGAAGGCGCCGATCGTGCACAAGCCGCTGTCAGAGGCGACGGTCCCGGTTCCGCCCTTCTGGGGCGCGCGCATCGTGCGCGGCATCGATCTGAAGGAAACTTACGAGTTCATCAACGAAACCGCCCTGCTCAAGGTGCGATGGGGCTTCAAGCGGGTGCGCGAGTCCAGCCCGGAAGAGTATGAGGCGATGATGAAGGAGAAGGTCTATCCGGAGTTCGAGAAGTGGAAAGCCTACGCACTGCGAGAGGGAATTTTTCAGCCGCACGTGGCCTACGGATATTTCCCCTGTCAGTCCCAGGGCGACGAGCTGGTGATTTTTCAGGACGACCTGAAGACCGAGCGACAGCGCTACCGGTTTCCGCGCCAGCCGAAAGAGCCGTTCCGGTCCATTCCCGACTTCTTCCGACCCGTCGGGTCCGGCCAGATGGACGTCATCGGCATGATGATCGTGACGATCGGCGGTCTCGCGACGACGCGGATCCAGGAAATTTACAAGACGAACGCCTACACCGATTATCTCTACCTGCATGGACTGAGCGTGGAGACGGCGGAGGCGCTCGCAGAGCAGTGGCACAAGCGAATGAGAGAGGAACTCGGCATTGCGGGCAAAGACGCGCCGCTCGTGCGCGATCTCTTCCAGCAGAAGTACCACGGATCGCGCTACAGCTTTGGTTATCCCGCCTGCCCCAACCTCGAGGACCAGTCGAAGATGTTCGAACTCCTCGAGCCTCAGCGAATCGGCATCGAATTGTCGGAGGAGTTCCAGCTGCATCCGGAACAGTCGACGTCGGCGCTGATCGTCCACCACCCCGAAGCAAAGTACTTCTCCGTCGACTAGCTCGTTTAGGCCTGGGTCTCGACCAGGCGCCGCAGGCGGATCATGTCGCCCAACTGGCTCGTGGTTACGGGCACCGCGATGCGCGTTGCGCTCTCGATGAGCAGGTAGATGCTCGCAAGGCGCGGGCTGAGCGTCTCGAGTGCCCGGAGCGATTCAAAGGCCTCCGGCGAGAGCGCGGCATTCTGTGAAAGGAAAACGTTGATTTTCCGAAGCGCAGGCAGCCGGAGCAACGCGATCAGCGCGATTGGCTGGAACGTGAGCTGCGCGTCGTTTCTAACGATTCGGATCTCCTTGCCGAGGGTGCCGTCCAACGCCAGCGCGGCCCGCGTGGCGGCATCATCGCCTGTGACCGCGAACACCACCGTGTCGGAGGCGCCCGTCTCCTGTTTTCGAATCCGTTCCTTGGTGATCTCAGCGCGAAGCGCGTCCACGCTGGTCCCTGCGGCGATCACACGGACGTTCACGGTGGCATCCTTCGCTTCTTCCGCGGGCCGAGCCACGGCGTTATAGGCGCCCACCGCCACGGGGTTGGTGCGCGCGAGCATCGTCAGCTCGGGCAGGACTTCCGAAGGACGCCGGCCATCGCGAATCTGCTGGCTCAGGTAGAGGCCCGCCTGCGAACGCAGGTCAAGTCCACCCGCGAGACCAAGATCCTTGATCGCCGGCAGAACCGCGAGCAGTTCGAGCACCGCGCGACGGTCCGCGGGCACGCCGGTCCGGTGCGCCGCCTGCGCGGCCGAAAGGACGGCCCGCTGTTCCCGCGTGAGAATCGATCGGCCGAACGCGAGCGGGGCCAAGTCCCAGGCGAGATGGAACGTCACCGATCCCACCCACGCCCCCGCGAGAACGGCGGCGTAACGCGCCACCTCCGTTGATCCGCCGAAAAGCGAGAACGCCGCGAGGCCGCCCGCCACCGCCGCAACCATCATGAACACCTGTCCGGAAACGCGCCAACGCGCCTGCGCCACGGACTCGTTGTCGTGAGCGCGCTGGAAGAGCGGGCCAAGGAAAGCCAGAAGCGATTCGCGCACGGAGGCCAGCACCGCGATCTTCCATTCGGCGGGCCGTCCCAAAATTCCAGTGCGCATGAACGTGCGGATCGCGGCGGCGAAAGTGCCGCGCGTGACCATCGATGGCGCCGCCTCGGCAGAGGCCATCCGATTTTCCATGTCCCAGCGGCCGCCGTGTCCTTTGAAATCGGCGGCGGTCGGTCCGAAGAGCGCGAAGGACGCCGCCTGGGCGCGGATGAGCGGGAAAACCGTGGCGAAAAGGTCCTTGTTCGCCATGAGCCGGCGGCCCAGCTCCTGGAACAGGGCACGATCAGCGGTTGAAGCGTCGGCAAGCCGTTCAGGCGAGGAAAGGAGCACGGTGAGCCGCGCGGCCTCATCGGCCGAAAAGCCGGCTCCGGCGACGAAGTTCTGAAGATTGGGAATGGCATCCAGATGCCAGCCGGGCGCGAGGTAGGCGAAAGGGATGCCGTGAGCGGCCGCATTCTGAATTGCTTCGGCGTAGCTCATCGTCCCCGTCACGCCCACGAGCTCGGAGGCGGCCATCAGTTTCGAGAGCTCCGCGCGTTCCGACGCCCGCACGCGCACGACGGCCGCGCCATTGGGCAGCTTCTCGCGCAACTGCTGGATCTGGTAATCGCTGCCCTTCACCAGCACGGCCCAGCCTTTATTCTGAAGTTCCGACATGGTCCGCAACGCTTTCTCGGTCTCGTCTTTATTCCACGCGC
>JBBRXR010000182.1:0-4674 GCA_038238485.1 Elusimicrobiota bacterium
ACGACCTGGTCCGTCGGTTAGCGCGACATAGAAAATATTATTATTTTCCCGCCGGTTTTCATCTCGTATTTCCGTCGCGGAGCAATATAAGTTCCGCTGGGGCCCCCCAGCGCCTCTTGTCGAATCAGGCGGCGGAAGTGGTCCATCAGCTCCAGCGTGACCGAACCCGGTTTTCCGTCGCCGATGCGTCGCCGGTCGATCCGGGTGACCGGAATGACCTCGGCGGCGGTTCCGGTGAAGAACATCTCATCCGACCGGAACATCTCAGCGGGCCTGAAGAGTTTTTCGACGACCTTGAAGGCCGTCCTTTCGCGGATGATTTCCATCACCGCCGCGCGCGTTATGCCCACCAGCACGCCCGCTTTGACCGGCGGCGTGATGATCTTGTGTCCCTGCACAAGGAATACGTTATCGCCGGTGCATTCGGAAACAAATCCTTCCGAGTTGAGCATGATCGCCTCCGGCACGCCCGCCCGCACGGCCTCGATCTTCGCGAGGATGTTGTTGAGATAGTTCAATGACTTGATACTCGGGTCGAGCGCGTCCGCCGACGTGCGGCGCGTCTTGGCGACGATGGCGTGCAGCCCCACCTCGTAACACGCCGCGGGAAAAAGCGCGAGCTTGTTGGCAATGACGATGAGCCCCGGTTTGGGGCAGGCGCGCGGATCCAGGCCAAGGTCACCGGCGCCACGCGTGACGAGAAGGCGGATGTAGGAATCGGACAGGTTATTTCTCTGGACCGCCGCTTTGACGATCGACGCCAGCTTTGGCAAACCGACGGGTATCTTCAATGAAATCTTTTTCGCCGAGCGTTCCAGCCGCTCAAGATGGTCGGTCAGCCGAAACACATGGCCGCCGTACGCTCGAATGCCTTCGAAGACGCCGTCGCCGTAGAGAAGGCCATGGTCGAATACCGACACCTTGGCCTTCGATATGGGCACCCATTTGCCATCGATGTAAATCACCGGCTCTCTCACGTCCTGGCCTCTCTTCGGGCTTCCACAAACGACCCCTTCGATAACTGAAAAATCGTGTTGGCCCGGGCAGCCAGCCGTTCGTTGTGAGTGACGATCAACGCGGCGACGCCTTCGCGGTGGATCTCGCTCCAGATGACGTCGGCGACGCTGTCAGCCGTCTGCTGGTCGAGGTTGCCCGTCGGCTCGTCGCACAGAAGGAGACGCGGCTTGCGCATGAGGGCGCGCGCGAGGCCGGCGCGCTGCTGTTCTCCCCCGGAAAGCTGGTATGGCTTGTGCGTCATTCGTTCAGCAAGGCCGAGCCGCTCGAGCGTGTCGACTGCCTTCTTCTGGGCCGCCACGAGATCATCGCCGGCGATGCGCGCGGGCATCATCACGTTCTCGAGCACGTCAAAGTCGGGCAGAAGGTAGTGGAACTGGAAAAGGAATCCGATGGTGTCGAGCCGTTCGCGCGCGAGTTCCGCATCGCCGAAAGAGTGGGTGTCGCGGCCGTTGAGGTGGACCGTTCCCGACGTCGGGCGTTCCATGAGTCCGGCCAGATGAAGGAGCGTCGATTTGCCCGCGCCCGACGGACCGAGGACGGCGGCGCTGCTGCCGGCGGTGAGCGTGAGGTTCACGCCGTTCAATATCTCGAGCGCGCCGAAGCGCTTGCCCACCGATCGGATTTCGAGAACGGCCTCAGCCATAGCGGATGGCCTCGAGAGGATCGATCTGCGTGGCGCGGTGCGCAGGGTACAGCGTGGCGGCGAGAACGATGAAAACGGCGGCGAAGACCACCAGACTCACGTCGCCCAGGTCGATGCGCACGGGGAGCTTGTCGATGTAATAAACGTCGGCGGGAAGTTTGATGAACTGGGTCTTCTCGAGGATCACGGAGAGCGCGAGTCCAATGGCCGTGCCGAGAAGGGTCCCCACCACGCCCATGAGCGCGCCCTGAAGCAGGAACACGCGGCGCACGGTGGCCCCCGTCGCGCCCATCGCTCGAAGGATGCCGATTTCCTTGATCTTCTGCGTGATGCTCAGCAGCAAGTTGCTGACGATCATCACGCTCGCGACGAGCGTCACCATCGTCAGGATCACGAACATCACGGTCTTCTCAAGCTTGAGCGCCGAGAACAGGTTGCGATTGAGCGAAAGCCATGACCGGACCCAGTACCGTCCATCGAACTGAACGGAGAGCTCCCGCGAAACGCGGTCGCTTCGGTCCGGGTCCTTGATTCGAATGCCGATGCCCGAAACGGCCTTGTCGAGGCCGAAGAGTTCCTGCGCGGGCGGAATGGCGACGTAAGCGAGGGACGAATCGTAATCGTAGAGGCCCGACTGGACGATACCGGAGACGAGAAAGAGATGAGCCTTGGGAATGGAGAGCGCGGACACACCGATCGAACCTGGCGTAATGAGCCACACGGTGTCGCCAAGGCGCGCGCCGAGGTTGCGCGCGAGTTCCTGCCCGAGCACGATGCGCGGCCGGCCTTCGGTTTCAGGTTTGCCGAGAGATTCCCATTCGCCCGAGATGATCTTCGCGTTGAGGTTGGCCACTTTCGGTTCACGAACGGGGTCGACGCCCTTCACCATGGCGCCCGAGCTCTGCTGCCCGCGACCGATCAGCACCTGACCGGAAACGTAGGGCGACCAGGCCACCACGTCGTCGCGATGATCGAGAATTTTTGGAAAGGCGGGGTCGGCGCCGTCGAGCTTTCCGTTGAAAGCGCTGACGATGACGTGAGGCTGCACGCCGAGAATTTTCTCGCGGATGTCTTCGCGAAAGCCCGTCATGACCGCGAGCGTGACGATGAGGGCGGCGACGCCGAGCGCGACGCTGCCGGTTGCCATCCAGCCGATGAGCCAGCCCCAGGCGCCGGGACGGTGATTGAAGAGATAGCGGCGAGCGAGGTAGAACTCGGCCGCCATCAACGATCCTGGAACGGCATCACTGCGGTTTGAGAAGAGGAAAAAGGATGACTTCGCGAATGGAGGCGGTTCCGGTGAGGATCATGGTCAGTCGATCGATGCCGATGCCCAGTCCCCCAGCGGGGGGCATGCCGTGCTCGAGCGCGGTGATGAAATCTTCGTCCGTGGGCATGGCTTCTTCATCGCCCTTCCCGCGCTTGCCCATTTCGTCGGCAAACTTCTGGCGCTGAATGTCCGGGTCGTTCTGCTCGGTGTAGGCGTTGGCCACTTCTTCTTTCGCGAGGAAGAGCTCAAAGCGGTCGGCCAATAGCGGCTGTCCCGGCTTCGTTTTGGCGAGCGGAGAAACTGCGGACGGATAGTCGAGCACGAACGTGGGCTTTTCGAGGTTCGGAAGAATTTTCTCGTCGAACATCAGGTCAAAGCACTTCCCCTCCGGCGTATTCTTCGGGATGGAAATGCCGGCGGCATGCGCCGCGTCGGACCACTGGTTCGTGCGGCAGAGCTCGATGAAGTCGACGTTCAGATAGGTCCTGAAAAGGTCGACGAGCGAAGCGCGATCGAACGGCTGGTCAACGCGGCATTTCTGCTCGCGGTAGGTGACTTCGGAAACGCCGATGGCCTTGGCGGCGCCCTGAATCAGGCGCTCGGCGAGGTCCATCATGTCGTTCACGTCGCCGTAGGCCTGGTAGGCCTCCATGATGGTGAATTCCGGGTTGTGCCGCGTGTCGATGCCTTCGTTGCGGAACGCGCGGCCGATCTCGTACACGCGGTCGAAGCCGCCGACGATGAGGCGCTTGAGAAAAAGTTCGGGCGCGATGCGCATGTAGAGCTGAAGGTCGAGCGCTTCATGATGCGTGATGAAAGGCTTGGCGAGCGCGCCGCCGGCCACGGCCTGCATGAGCGGCGTTTCCACTTCAATGAACTTCGCATCACGGAGCGTCTGGCGGATCGAGTCGACGATGCGCGAGCGCGTGAGAAAGCGGTTCTTGCTCTCATCGTTGGTCGCGAGATCGAGCTCGCGCTGGCGGCTGCGCAACTCGGAGTCCGTCATGCCGTGGTACTTTTCCGGCCACGGGCGAAGCGACTTCGAGAGGATTTCATAGGTGAGCACCTGGACGGTGAGCTCGCCCGTCTTCGTGCGGCACATCTTGCCGCCGACGGCGACGATGTCACCCAGGTCCACGACTTTGATGAATTCCTTGTAGGCGACGTCGCCGACGTCCTGCTTGTTGATCTTGAGCTGGATCTGGCCGGAATGGTCTTTGAGATGCGCGAAGCAAAGTTTTCCCAGGTCCCGGCGCGTCATCAGGCGGCCGGCGAGCTTCACTTCATCGGGATGAACGAAGCTGTGCGCTTCCTCCCCCTTCGGCACGAGCGGGTCGAACGCGGCGACGGCGTCGGCGAGCAGGTGCGAGCGCTGGAAACGGTGGCCGTAGGGCGTCTTGCCTTCGGCGAGCAGGCCGTTCTTCTTCTCGCGGCGCTGCTGGACGATCTGTTCGACGGGAGCGGACTTTTCCGGCTGCGGGGGCGGTGTCGGCGGGTTGGACATGATCGAAGGAAAAGCGGGCGGCGGGGCCGTCAGGCCTTCGCGAGGGATTCGGCGATCTTCGAGCGGAGCGTCTTCGGGTCGAACGGCTTTTCGATATACGCCTTCACGTTGGCCGACATGGCGAACACGTCGCGGAGCTGGCCTTTGGCGGTGAGGATGATGATGGGAATATCCTTGGTCTTGGGGTTGTCGAGGAGTTTGGTCTGGACGGTATAGCCGTCCATTTCCGGCATCATCACG
>JBBRXR010000183.1:0-4653 GCA_038238485.1 Elusimicrobiota bacterium
CCCGTCACCGTGAAGATGCGGATCTCTCCATCGTCCGGCAGGTTCGTGAACTTGATCGGAATGCCTTCGTGGAGAGACGTCACCCACGGAACCGGGAAGGCATAAACGGAACTCACGTCGTTCGACGGTGCACCGAGGATCGAATACACACCCATGCGCCAGAACGGCGCGCGAACGACGTTGTTCTTCGTGTCAACGACGGCGCCCGGCACCTTCACCCAGATCTGTGTCTCCGCGTTGAGTTCGTAAAGGCCAAGTGTGTCCTCGCGGATGCGCAGGTTCACGCCGCTCGCCGTCGTGGCGAAGCCGTTCGGGTCCACGTATCCATCGTTATCTTCGTCGCGGTAAGGAATCGTGATTTCGCCGGCCGTCTTGAGCTTGCCGTCGGTCATGGCGTGGCGCGTGTTGAATTCTCCCATGAAACGCTCACCCACGGGCCGCGCGAACGCGCCTTCGATCTCGCGCTGCTTGTCATAGGCGGTACCGAGCGTTCCGGTCTCGAATCCCCACGGGAACTGCGATGGCTGCGTTTCCATCGCGATCGCGCCCGACTCCGCCATGCTGCCGGCGGGAAGGAACATGCGCGTCGTCGTGTCGCTGCCAGGCGTGAGCGTCAACAAAGCGTTGTCGACCGTCGGGTCCAGGAACACGCGGAAGTAGTAGTGGAAGTCGGCCGCCAGGCCATTGCCCGCGAGATCCTGCACACCCTGCGTGAGCGTCAGCTCGTAAAGATAACCGGCGCGCAGTCCGGGCTGGTCGAAGTTGATGTGCATCTTCTGGTCCGTGTCGACATACAGAAGTGTGTACACCTCGTTGGGCGCGGAAGTCAGCGTGCGGCTCAGATTGTCCTGCACCGCGCGCACGAGCACGTTGGCCGTGGTCAGCGTGGTTGGCTCGAGCTTCTTGGTAAAGCTGATGTGGATGCCGTGCGACGCGGGAACCCATGGAATGGCCGAGGCGAAAGAGGAGTCGAGGACCAGCGGCGGCACCGGAATGTCCTTCAGGTTCGCGCTGAGCGGATGCTGCGACAGCGGCCGCGCGCCGTTCATCGAACCGGAACCGTCCTGGGCGAAGCCGTTGATCTCAGGCGGCGTGACGTCCTGGAAAAGCAGATACGGGCCGAACGGCTTGTTAATCGACGGGTCCCCGTTGTTATTGTACGAGAGAACGTAGAGGTACCACGTGGTGTACGGCGCGATCACGTCGCGCAGGAACACTTTCTCCGCCGCGGGATCGGTCCAGAGTTCCTCAGTACCGTCGAAATTGTACGCGGTTCTCGTGGTGAATTTCACGCGGTAATACGCCGCGGTGCCCACGCCGAACGGCAGATTGTTCTTGAAGTGGAAGCGTATCGCCTGCGACGAAACGTTGACCTGGTGCGACGTGCTTTCAACGTCGGGGTCGGTGGCCATCGTCCACGCCGTCGCCGGCGCAGACTGGAGGCTTTCGCCCAGCGCCGTAAAGGCCACGACGGTGCGCGTGAATGGCTGATTGGGGCCGCTCAGGCCCGTTTCCACCACGTTAAGCGTTCCGGTCGCGCTGACGGGCACGCTGAAGCCGCGCTCGACACGCAGGTTGGCGCCTTCGTAGACGCGGAAGCCCGCCTCGTCGACCGCGTGGTCGATCCAGTGCCACTCAATTCCCGTCTGGGAGAAGCCGCGGCCGCCGAAGCCCGTGGGCGGCTGGAGGCCGACCGTCAGGCCCGAGCCAACCGGCGACGCCACGGTCTCGATGTGGTCGCCGCCCGCCGCGTCGCCGTTGCGCGCTTTCACTTCGTAGTAATAGGTCGTCGACGTGCGCAGGTTCGTGTGCGTGAAGCCTTCGTCCCAGCGATCTTTCGTCTGCCAGAACGGCGTGGCCTGCGTGCCGCCCTGCGGTGAGATCCACACGTCCATCAGTTCGGCTCCGCGCTGAACCAGATGAATGGCGTACTGGGTGTGCGGCGGATTGGCCGACGTCGAGAAATTGATCTCCATGTAGACGTTGTGCGAGTCGTCGAAGCCAGGCGTGGCGGTCGGCTGGCCCGGCGCGGCGGCGAGCGACCAGGCGTCGATCTCGGAGGAGACCTGGCCAGCGATGTGATCGGACGACATGGCGCGCACGCGGACTTTCATGTGGGCGTTCGGGCCGAGGTTTGGCGCCACCGCGGTGTTGCCGGCCGGCGGCGCGGGGAAAAGATAGGGGTTGCCGTTCTTCGTTCCGTAGATTTCATACGACTTGATGATTGGCTGCACCTGCGCCATGACGGTGTTGGAAGGCTCGCCCTGCTCGCCCAATCCGCCCACACCGCGCAGGTAGTAGTAGTACGTCGGTCCTGGCGTCGGGTCAGCGACCTGGCGATAGGTGAACGTGACGGTATCGGTCGTGGCCGAAACAAAGGCCAGCGGCGACGCGTCGCCCGGCGTCGAACCGTCGGTGTCGTGGTTGATCGACGTCTGGCTCGACGGGATCTCGTCACCGCCGTCCGCGATCAGGTAATGCGTGGTGCTCGTCGAGAAAACGAAATCGTAATAGAGTTTGGCGTCCGCCGGGTTCGACGTCTGCGACACGTACATGCGGAAGCCCACGGCGCCCAGCGTTCCCCACTGCAGGACCACCTGGTCGTTGTCGAAGATCGTCTGGCTCAACACCGGCTTGTCGGGCACGGTCGTGACCGTGGACGACGCCGAGAATACTGTCGGAATGCCGGCCTTGTTCACCGCGATCACTTCATAGTTGCGTTCCGTCCACGGCGGCTGGTGGCCGTGAACAGCGCGAATCGGGTCGATATTGAGGCCATTGACGTCGCGGCTCCACGCGTCGCGCGAATAGAACACGGCTGCCGCGGACGTTCCGCCCGCGCCGTCGCCGGACAAATAAAGGTTCGTGTCGATGTTATGGATCGCGTACAAAGTGTTTTGCGGATTCAGATCGCCGGCGCTGATGGTGACGGCCACGTAATTCCCGAGCACGGCCGACCACGCGGCGTGCAGCGGCGGCTGGACAGGCGTCGAGGCCAGCGTCACCACGGGCAGCGTGAGGAGCGCGGGAGCGGTGAGCACGCCGGCGGAATTGACGCCGAGCACGCGCACCCAGTACGTCGTGTCGTGCGTGAGACCGGCGATCGTGACGTGATCGGCCTTCACCGTCGCGCTCCGGCTTACGTCCACGAAGGACGGGTCGGTGGCGGCTTCCGCGAAAAAGTCCGTCCACGCCGGATTGCCGTCCTGGTTCCACGTGACGGTCATCGAATCGAGGTAGACGGCGGCGGACACGTTGATCGGCGGGGTCGCCAGCGTCACTGTGTAACCGAAGCTCACAACGTCGCTGGTCGAATAGGTGCCGATGGTTCGTCCGCGATAGTAATAAGTGGTGTTAAGCGCGAGGCCCGCGTCGGCCAGCCGGTTTGTGGTCACGTTGCTCGAGGCCTGCACGGTTGAGAAATTGTCGAGCGAGCGTTCGATCTGATACTGCACGGTCGGCGGGTTCCCGCCGTCGCCCCAGTCGACGCGCAGCGAATCCACGGCCACCTGCGAGTACGAGATGGGCGCCACCGGCGGCGACACCAGCGTGAAGCTGGTCCCCAGGATCACCCAAGCGGTTGGCTTGTTGGCCTGGTTGAGCGCGCGCACGCCGAAGAAGTACCGGGTGTCCGGTGAAATATTGAGGAGCGTGGCGCTCAGCGTGAACGTTGAGGTGCTCTTGTCGGTCACCTGGTCGAACGTCGACACCGACGAAGCGCGGAATTCGTAACGCGTGACGCCCACAGGGTTGTTGCCCGGGAACCAGACGCCCGTGGCCGATGACATGAACACGGTGAGCGGGCCGGGCAACGGCGCCTCGGCCAGGGTGGCCACGGTCGTCGTCACGTAGACGCTCAGGAAATTGTTGGTGGTGCGCGCGCGCACGCCGAAAGTGAACGTTGTGTTGGGCGTCAGCGGAATAAACCGGTGCGTGAGCACGGCGCCGATGTTCTGCGGCGCGGGCACCGTGTTGAGGACCGTGCCCGTGTTGTAGAGGACCTCGAACGTCGTTCCCGGCGGATTCAGGTCCGTCCAGGTGAGGTCCACGTAGGTCGTCGACGCGACGACCGGCGGAACGATGGTCGGCGCAATCACGGTCTCGTCGGTCTTGCCCGAGCCGGCAACGGCCCACGGGGTCTGATGACCGTTGTAGTTGATCGCCCGCACGCCGATGTAATAGGTGCTCCCCACGGACAGGCCCTGAACGGCGCCGGAACTCACGTCGGTGCCCACGCCGGCGATGATCGCGTTCGACATGTCAGGCAGCGTTGAAGCGCCCATCTCGTAGGTCGTGATCACGGAGTTGCCGTTGCGGTCCCAGGTCAGCGTCGCCGACGAGTTCCAGATGCGGAGCGTGGTGGAATTGGTGATGGGCGTCGCCGCGTACGTGTAAGTCGAAGCCAGGAACGAGCCTGTCTCGTTTCCAACGCGGTCGCGCACCACGAGGGTGATCGCGTCCAGGCTGTTGGGCGTAAGGCCCGTGGCCGTGAACGTCGAGCTGCCCCAGTGCGACGGATCCGGATATTCAAAATTATACGGCTGCACCGCGAGGCCGGCGCCGCCCACGTCCACCGCGTTGGCGGCCACCCACGTCACGCTCGTCGTGTACAGATCGAGGTGATCGAGCGCCGGCGGGTTCGGCAGCGGCGGC
>JBBRXR010000184.1:0-4639 GCA_038238485.1 Elusimicrobiota bacterium
CGGATCCGGCCGCGTGGCCACCGGCTTGGCGGCAACAAAGATGAACAGGGCCCAGGCGAGAACGCGAAGCATGGCCGGCGTCCTCATGTGCCCAACTTCATTTCGATGAACGGTTGGTGGATCGCGTCTTTCTTGTAGGTGCCGGTGAGGCTGAGATAGATGATGTTGACGGTGAGTTTGAACGACTCCCACCGCTGGCCCTCGCCGCCGGGCTCGCACGTATAACTGTATTGACCCAGGTTGTCGCGCATCCAGGCGCCCATGAGATCGTTCGGACAATAGACGACGGCCGTGCGCGCCTGCGCGCCGCCGTCGCCGCCGAGATCCAGGCCTTCGAGGGATTTGTCGGAGATGCGTCGCCCAGCCGCGTTGCGCAGCAGGAAGAACGATCGGAAGATGGCATGGTCGCCCGGTAACTTATGGAACGGCCTGTCCGGATAAAGCTCCGCCATGAGCGCGCGCACCGAACCACCAAACGGCCCGCGGGCGTCGGCCAGCGTGTCGTCGAAAAAAACGAATCCGCCGCGGTCGATGTACCGGCGCAGGCGCGTCTTCTCCTCTTTGGTGAAGTGGAGGGCGGAATTCCCCTTCACGAGGAGGAACGGCGTTTCAAAGAGGCTCTCGTCTGAGAGCGTCACGTCGCGGCGCTGCGGGTCGTAGGGGATGTTCGTCATCGAGCGAAGCGTGTCGAACACGCGGTCGTGCACGCCCGGATACGGGTCCCAAGCGCCGTCATGCTTGAGCTGGCCGTAAACGAATTTGTTTCCCGACCCCGCCCACAGGGCGCCGGCAAGGATGAGAAGAGAAAGAAAAGGAAGGACCCGCTTCACGCCGGTCTCCATGACGGTCGCCAGGTGATCAGCGTTTCGGCCAGAAGGAGCGCGAAGAGAAAAAAGATGAGGGCGTTCGTGATGTCGCGGCCCTGGACAGCGGACAAGAGATTGGACGAGCCCGCGCGGTATTCCACCCATTGCACCGTCGAACCGGGCAGGGCCTCGCGCACGTCGGCTTCGCGGGTGCGGCGCGTGTCGGCCTCCGACAGGAGGTCGCGCATGTTGACCGCCACGCGGAACCACTGGTCCGGCCGGTCGGTGCGAACGTCGAAGAGCCCCGTGACGGGCGGCGGCGTCCAGTCGAGATGGCCTTCGCGATCGATGCCCGCGCTCGAGACCGCGCCGTCGGGCGCCACGATCGACACCGAGCGCACGCCTTCCGGCAGTTTGAGCCGGACGGGCTCGTCGACGAACGCCTGGAGCGATGTCTGCTCGCGCAGCGGATCGGCCAGCGAAGCGACCAGCTCGCGCATCAGCGGCGCAAAGGCGGGCTTTGAGGGAAAATTGGTCCACGCGCGGTCGAGCGTGGTGGTCAACACCGCGAGGTTCCCTTTCCCCATCCTGCGCTGAACCAGGAGCGGCGTTCCATCTTCGAAGGTGATGACAGCGTCGCCCGGCTCGCCGGACGTCAGCGCCACGTATTCATCGACCTTCACCTGATTCCATTCGAACCCGGCGAGACCGGCCACCGGGGTCAGCCGTCCGGCGGCGATCGACGGCGCCTTCACGACCACCGGCCGGTGAACGCGTCCCGACGTTCCGAGAAGCCCGAGCACCTGCCCGGATGACTTCGGCCATTTCGATCCGGGCGCCAGAAGAAGCCCGCCGCCGTTTTCAAGCCATCCGCGCAGATCACTCTCGCGACCGCCGAGCTCGATGGTGTTGGCCGCAACGATGGCGTCGTAGTCGGTGAGCTTCACGCCCGCGACCGCGTCGGGAGTCACTGTTTCGATCGATTCGATGCGCGGATCGCGCGGGCTCTCCAGCGCGGACTTAAGGTAATACACCTCGGAGTCCGATGGCCCGCCGCCCCGCTCGCCGTCAATCAGCAGGACGCGGAAACCCTTGGGAACCCGGCCCGCCAGATGGAAGACGTCGTCGAACGCCATCGCGTCGGGCGTCAGAGAAATTTTTCCGGAGTAGTAGCCGCCTTCGGGAAGCTGGGCCTGGAAGGTGGTTTCATCCGTGCGCCCCCCCGACAGAGCGGCTTCGCCCTTGCCGACCGTGCGGCCGTTCAGCTCCAGCGTCCAGCCCGACGGCGCCGCGCCGCGGTTGCCGAGGAAACTCGCTCGGCCGCGCAAATTCCCTTCTTCGCCGAGGGTGAGGTCGGCATCAACGATGCCGCGCGAATCGGGCATCTCGCCCACTTCGGCGACAACATAGCGCGTGCGCGGATCCGCGCCTTCCCATTTTCCGCGCGATGCCGTCGCCGCGCGCCACACATTCGCCGCCTGATCGGACACGATCATCACTGTGCCCGGGTGCGCGCCGTGCGCCATCGCCGCCGCGGCCTTGAGCGCGGGAAGCACGTCGGACGGTCGCGCCCGCACCTTCGCGCCTGAAAGAACGCCGATCAATCGGGCGCGGTCGCGCGTGGGCGCCTGTTCCGTCTCGACGCGGTCAGAAAATGTGACGACGCCGATCTCCGCGTCGGCGGGAAGCGTTCGCAACACGTGCTGGATTTCCTCTCGTGCGGAATCGAGGCGCTCGCGGCCCGCGAAGGTAGCGCCCATCGAAGCGGAAACGTCGAGAAGGACGATCGTCCGGCCTTCTTCCCCTCCGAGGATGCCGCCCTGACGAACCACCGGCCGAGCGAAGAGCCCGACGAGAAACAGGAGAAGAAGCGTGCGCAGGACGAGGAGGAGAAAGTCGCGCAGTTTCCGCTTGGGCATGCGCTGCTGATGCGCCAGCCGAATAAGGGCGAGGTGGCTGAAGAGGATGGCCCTTGGTTTGCGGCGATTGAACAGATGAAGCAACACGGGCATGAGCGCCGCCGGAAGTGCCCAGAGAAAGGCCGGATTGCCGAACATCATGTGCGCGCCGCCCGCCAGGTCAGGAACGCGCCGAGGCCTTTGTCGAAGGGCGTGTCCGTCGTCAGAAAAAGATGATCGATGCCCGCGCCCGCGAAAGCCTGAGAGAACTGCTGGCGGCGCGCTTCAAACGCGGCTTGGTAAGCGGATCGGATGGCGTCAGCGTTGGTCTCGATCTTCTCGCCCGTTTCCATGTCGGTGAAGATCACCGGTCCGTCGAAGGGAAGGTCACGCTCCGCCGGGTCGGCCAACTGGACGACGATGACTTCATGCCGCCGCGCGGCGAGGGCGCGCAGCGAGGAGAGAACGGTGTCGACGTCTTCCATCAGATCGGAAAGGACGATCGCGAAGCCGCGCTTCTTGAGCGGGCGTCCCAGCTTCCCTGAGACGTCCGACATTTTCCAGACGCCGTCGGCGCGGTCTTTCTCGAGCGCGTCGAAGAAACGTTCGAGGTGGCCGCGGGCGCTGGCGGGCGGCAGCAGGGTCTGGCGGGAAACGAGCCCGATGGCATCGCCCTGGCGCGTCGCCAGGTAACCGAGCGCGGCGGCGAGCGTCTTCGCGTATTCCAGTTTCGTGAGGCGGCCGCCCTCGGAGAAATTCATGGAGGCGGAATCGTCGAGGATCACGACGGCGCCGATGTTGGTCTGTTCTTCGTATTGCTTGACGACGAGGCGGTCGGTGCGGCCGAAGATTTTCCAGTCGAGGGTCTTGGGGTCGTCGCCGGGGTTGTAGGGGCGGTGCTCGGAAAAATCCTGGGAGTGGCCGCGGACGATGTTGAGGTGGTGGCCCGAATAAAGGCCGTCGAGAATGCGGCGCGCTCGGAGTTCCAGGTTGCCCAGGCGGGCAACGACGACCGGATCCAGGAGCGCTTCGTTCGGCAAGGTCAGTTCGCTATGGCGTTGATCAACTCGTTGAGGATTCTGTCCACCGGCACGCCGTCGGCCTGCGCCTGAAAGGAAAGCACGAGGCGATGCCGGAGCACCGGCAGCGCGAGCGCGCGAACGTCTTCGATCGAAGGCGTCATGTTCCCTTTGAGGAGCGCGCGGGCCTTAGCGGCCAGGATCAGCGATTGCGAGGCGCGCGGGCCGGCGCCCCATCCCACCCATTTCTTGATGGACTCGGGCGCGGTCCCCTCATCGGGGCGCGTGGCGCGCACGAGGCGCACGGCGTAATCGATGACGGACTCGGCGACGGGCGCGCGCCGCACGATCGCCTGCGCGGCCTTGATGTCGTCGGCGTTGAGAACGGGCGTCGCACCTTCCGTCGCTTCCGACGTGGTGCGCGCGACAATGGTCTTTTCCTCTTCGAAGTTGGGGTAGCCGATGTTGATCTGAAACAGGAAACGGTCCAGCTGGGCTTCAGGCAGCGGATACGTTCCTTCCTGTTCGATGGGATTCTGCGTGGCGAGGACGAAAAACGGCTGCGGGAGATCGTAGGTCTGTCCGCCAATCGTCACCTTGCGTTCCTGCATCGACTGCAGCAGGGCGGCCTGCGTTTTCGGCGGCGTGCGGTTGATCTCGTCGGCCAGAACAACGTTCGCGAACACGGGGCCCTGCACGAATTTAAACTGGCGCTCGCGCGTGGCGCGATCTTCCTGAATCACTTCGGTGCCCGTGATGTCGGCGGGCATGAGGTCGGGCGTAAACTGGATGCGGTTGAAAGCGAGGTCGAGGGTTTTTGCGAGCGTGGAAACGAGAAGGGTTTTGGCGAGACCGGGAACGCCGACGATGAGGCAATGTCCCTGGACGAAGATCGAGAGGAGTAACTGCTCGATGA
>JBBRXR010000185.1:0-4624 GCA_038238485.1 Elusimicrobiota bacterium
ACTCGGGCACGGGCGAGGGGAACATCATCGGCTTCAGCAAGGTCAACCTCGAGCAGGACAATCGCGACGACCTCTGGCACGACTTTGGATCGGTGCGTCTCCAGGAATCGCGCGCGACGTCGTTCTCGAGCAACGATTCGGCGGCCGCGGCGGATGGCGACGGCTACAGCAACTGGGGAGCAGGCAGCTACGCCGCGCCCACGCACCAGGACAACGACACGTGGTTCCGCGGCTTCTCGAAGACGACCTATGCGAACAGCTGGAAGCTCAACAACGCCCAGCCGGACGGCGCGGCGCCGCCGATCACCGACGGCTTCAACCTGTCGAACGACGGCTTCCGCTTCCAGAAGGCCGTGACGCATACCACGAACCAAGGGGCGATCTGGGGATGGGTGGGCAAGTCCGTCATGGACGAGTCGATCACGTATTCTTTCTCGTCGGACGACCGCAACATCAACGCCGATCCGAAGAACCTCGACTGGGGCGGCGGCCGCTACGCGGCGCCGGTCATCCAGACCGATCACACATTCAACCGCAGCAAGAACACCGTGAATGCGGCGGGCTCCTACAACATCTGGGGCAAGCCGGAAGGCAGCGCGCCGATCTCAACGGTCGAAAGCGACAGCGGCGAAAGCTACAAGAAGCGCGAGTTCACCAACCAGGCCGACATGGGCGCGTTGATCGCCCAGGTCTCGGGTGAGCTCAGCAAGTGGAAGGACGCCGACAAGTGGACGCCGGCCGAGCTCCAGCTCCAGAAGATCCTTTTCGACGACTACGGACTGAAGGAGCCGGACCCGCAGGTGGCCGCGGAGATGGCAAAGGCGCTGGGCGCGCTCAACGCGTGGAGCGGCGGGCACAACGCCGCCAATACGACGTATGACGAGTTCTACAACTTCATGCTCACGTGGCTGGACACCTTCCCCGCGCTCGGCGAGTGGGAGAAGTCGAGCAATTACAAAGTCCAGCACTACCTCTATGACACGCTTTACCGCAACCCGGAATCGGGCAGCCTCCAGCGCCTGAAGGACGCCCTGACGGCGGCCAGCGCGGGCGCGTCGGCCGACGTGGCGGGCGACATCGCCGCCGCGATCAACGGCGGCTCGTTCGTCGAGATCGTCGGCAATGTCACCTCACTCATGGCGAAAGAAAAGAAGCAGGCCGTGATCGACGCGGTGGGCGACGCGCTCTACAAATTCGCGGACAAAACCTCGGTGGAGACGGCGTTCTCGTGGCGCACGGTCTCGGACGTGAAAATCGAACAGCGCCTCTCAAACGCGGTGTGGGTCAACACCGGCAAGCAGGCGATTGAATACCGCAAGACCACCTCGAAGGGCGTGACGTTCGACGGTTCCAAGGTGGAAGGCGAGACCGAGGTGACCTACGACCTCGATCTCGACATCGGCTGGACGACGGGCGCCAACGGCAAGGGCAACAACAAGACGACCGATCCGTGGGGCAACTGGCAGAAACAGACCTTCACGCAGGAATACGTGACGAAGATCAAGGAAGCGCGCCTCTCGCGCCAGACGATCGACACGTACGACACGTTCAACAACGACACGTCATTCACCACGATGATCGGCGACAACTACACGGAGTACGACTACGACAAGTTCGGACGGCTGAAGCCCGATGGCCAGCACGGCTTCAGCAACCTTCGCAACGACGACGGCTTCGGCAACACGTCGGACGTGCACACGGAAAGCTTCTACAAGACCATCAAGGGCCAGGGGAAACTGGACCACACGCTCACCGATTCCTCGAGCAAGACGATGGACGGCAGCACGACGACCTCCGAAGGCCCGACGCGGACCGACTACACCTACGACGGCGAGGGCAACCTGACCGGAGCGAGCTCCGCCGCGGGCGCGTCCAACACCGTTGACCTGTTCGGCAACACGCAGCATCGCACCGTCGACACGACCTTCAAACTCTTTGTGAACCAGGTGCGCGCCCACAAGTCCGTGGTGCACACCACGGCGACCAACATCGACATGTCGTCGAGCGAAAACGAGATTACGACCTTCAACCGCTTCAAGTCTTCGGGCCAGCTTCCCGGCAAGGTGGCGGGCGGCGCGGCGGGAATGTCGGCCGCGCGCGCCGTGACGTCGACGTCGTTCGGCTCGCTCATCACGTCGGACGATGGCTACGGCAATAAGACCACCGGCACCGAGGGTTCGGGCCGCGGCATCTACAACGAATCGCAGAACTACATGGGCATCTCGAAGCAGGTGAACAGCCTGTCGGTCACCCGCACGGACTACTTCGACAAGGCCTGGAACGAGTCGTCGGCCTATCAGCGCTCGGACTACACGGCCAACGGCATCCTGACGGGCGGCATCGGCAAGCGCAAAGGCAACGGCGACGACGGATGGGGGAACATCGACGTCAGCTTCGGCGACGAAACCTACAACCCGTTCCACAACCTTCTCAAGATGACGAAGACGGACTCGCGCAGCCTGCGCGCCGGCCTCGACCAGTCACTCAACTGGTCCAAGAACACGAGCAACTTCAATTACGGCGACAAGGGTGGATTCGTGCAACTGTTGAGCGCGGACGGCAAGGGCAAGAACGAGGGCAACGACGGCTGGGGCAACATCACCAAGGGCGACCTCGCGCTGACGTTCAAGGTCATCAAGGGCCAGGCGCGCAACACGAAGAACGTGTCGACGTCGCAGACCAAGTCCATCAACGCGTCGATCACCGATTCGAATTCGGTGACGACCACGGAATTCGACGAGAGCAACGGCCGTTACGTCAGCCAGATCGGCACCGGCGACAGCCAGACCAACGATGGCTTCAACAATCTGAGCTGGGAAGATCACATCACCACCGACTTCGAACTCATGCACGGAAAGTTCAAGTCGACGCGCGTTCAGAGCGACGGCGGTTACAGCCGCCGCGACCTGTCGTACGGATCGACGACCAGCGACACCGGCTACGCCTACGCCGCGGACCGGCTCTCGAGCGCCAATGGCAGCCGCACGTCGACGGGCTCGGACTTCTGGGGCAACCTGAACTGGTCCGATACGGCCGTGACCTTCGATATCCGCGCCGGCGCGGCCAAGGCCATCGACAATCTCACGAATTCCCACGCGCGCAACATCGATTTCTCGTGGAACGATAGCGTCGACGACCAGACGATCACCTACGACGCGGGCGGACGCATCACGGGCTCCTCGAGCTCGTCGAGCGGCAACGGCGGCGACGGCTTCGTGTCGATCAACCAGAGCGCGAGCACGACGATCTTCATGATCGCCTTCGGCGCGCCGGTGGCGTACGAGAGCTACGCCGAGAGCTCGGGCTCGAACACCCGCGGCGAGTGGAATACCTCACGGAACACGACGCGCTTCTATTACACCTACGCGCCGGACTACAAACCCTACACCTTCGGCGTGGACCGTCCGGACCTGGTCCCGCCGGGCTGGCTGATGGCGCCCCACGTGGTCCGCGCGGGCGCGGGCGGCGGGGTTCATTTCTATCCGACCATGCCGCGCGCCGCCGAGTTGAGCGCCTGGTACCTGGGAGCGGAGATCGACGACGCGTTCAACCACGCCGGCATCGTGATGGACCCGTTCCTCTCCATGCAAAACAACACCGAGTTCCAGAACCAGAATTTCGCGGCGGGCATTTTGACGACGGAGCGCGATGGCCTGCGCATCGCGCGCATCATCGGCAACACGAACCTCATGCGCGACGTGCACGAAGAGGTGGGAACGCCCGCCGACCTTCGCATCACCAGCGTCAACATGACCGGCTGGTACGACATCGATTACACGAAGGGGTATCGCTACGCTGACTACTTCTACAACCCGGGCAACGCCTGGTTCGTCGACGGCTACAGCTACAGCTGGCTGTTCCTCGACAAGCAGGAGGCCACCTGGCCACCCGGAAACCCGCACTGGGTGACCATCGGCGGACAGTCGTCGACCGTGGCTTACTACACCAACGTGGCGGGCAAGCGCGTGGTGGCGTGGGACGAGACCACCGGCAACGAAAACCTGCGCGTCGACACCCGACTGACGACGGTGTCTGCGAGCTTCACGCGCGGCGACTATTTCTACAACGGCGTCGGCAATTCGCTGACCAAAATCGCGCACTCGATCCATGATTCGTGGAACCCGCCGCTTTGCCCTGGCTGCGTGACCGGCGGCGGACAGGGCGCGTTCCCCGACCTGGGCGACCTGTCGCGCAGCGATTCGTGGTCCTATTCATTCAACCGCGCCCCGCACCTCGGCTACCTGGACGCCGAGCGCACCGACAGCTTCAGCTGGAGCTGGAACAAGTGGCGCTCGACCTACACCGAGACGACGAGCCGGGTGCTTCGCACGTTCAACCTGCTGGGGGAAACCGGCGCGACCGACGGTTTCACTTCGAATACGAAGAGCGGCTTCTACCGCAATCCGTCGGGCACGGCGGGCGCGGAAATGGCGGTCGGTGTGGCCGGCGCTTCGGACGTCACCACGGCCAACGGCCAGAACACCTACACGATCTATCGCTGGGTTGGCGAGCAGACGACGCACACGCACACCGTGTCGACGAACCTCGCCACCACGGCCATCACGACGTCGGATACGGACTACGCCCGCCAAGGAAATGGCCAGGGCAACCAGTCGTTCAGCAC
>JBBRXR010000186.1:0-4608 GCA_038238485.1 Elusimicrobiota bacterium
AGTCGCGCGACCGGCGCTTCGGCGCGGTGAGTTAATGGTCCTTCCGCGCGTCCTCACCGCCGTCATCCTCGTACCGCTCGTGCTCGCGATCGTGTGGTTCGGTTCCGTTCCTTATTTCCTTTTTGTCCTCGGCGTGTCGCTCCTCTCGATTTGGGAGTTCTGTGTCATGGCAGAGGAAGGCGGGTATCCGAACCAACTCTTCATGGCGCTTCTGGGCGGCCTCGTGGTGATGCTCGCGCTTTATCTGGACGGCTCGCCTGTGGGGCCGATTGCCAAGGCGCCCGGTCCGATTTTTGTTTTCCTTCTCTGGACGTTCGCCGTGTTCGTGCGGGAGTTTTTTCGTGACGACAAGGGGCACTCGTTCCTGCGGGTCGTCACGACCGTGGGGGGCGTGGTGTTCCTGGCGCTCAGCATGGGCCACATGGTCCTTCTGCGCGACCTGCGCGTGGCGAGTGGCGAAGGCTACCGCCCGATCGGCCGAGAGGTGACGTTCTTCCTCCTCGTCATCATCTGGACCGTCGACACGGGCGCGTGGCTCGTGGGACGCGCCATCGGGAAGCACAAACTGGCAGAAAAGATTTCACCCAAAAAGTCATGGGAAGGGGCCATTGGCGGGACGTTGCTGGCTTGCGGCTTCGCCTGGCTGTACCGCGAGGCGTTTCTCGCCGGCGCTCTGGGGCGTTTCGAATCCATTTCCATTGCCTTTGTGGTCGCGGTCGCGGCCCAGTTCTCCGACCTCATCGAATCGCTCATCAAGCGGTCGTTCGGGGCCAAGGATTCGTCCCAGCTTCTGCCCGGCCACGGCGGGGTGATGGACCGGTTTGATTCCTTTATCTTCGCGGCGCCTTTTTACTATTACATGCTCGTCGGAACCGGCCGGTTCCAGTAACCATGAACCAGAGAAAAATTGTCATTTTGGGCTCGACCGGATCCATCGGCGTCAACGCGTTGGATGTGGTCCGCCGCTACAAGAAGCACTACCAGGTGATCGGCCTGGCGGCGAATTCAAACGTCGAGCTTCTCGCCAAACAGATCCGGGAATTTCAGCCCGAGGTTGTGGCGTTGGGTGACGCCGCGGGCGCGGAGAAGCTGGCCAAGGCGATTTCCGGCCTGCGAAAGAAGCCCCAGATCTGGACGGGCGTCGCCGGTCTCGAACGGCTCGCACGGCACCCGAAATCGGACCACGTTCTGTGCGGCATGGTCGGATCCCGCGGCCTGCTTCCGCTCGTGGCCGCGATCAAGGCGGGCAAGACCATCGGGCTCGCCAACAAGGAATCTCTCGTCGTGGCGGGCGACGTCATCATGGCGCTCTCGAAGAAACACAAGGCGCCGATCATTCCCGTCGACAGCGAACACTCCGCCATTTATCAGTGCCTTCAGGGCCAGCGCGCCGCGGACGTCGCGCGCATCATCCTGACCGCGAGCGGGGGGCCGTTCTACCGTTATGAGGGCGACCTCGACGCCATCAGCGTTCAGCAGGCGCTGAACCACCCGACGTGGAAAATGGGCGCCAAGATCACCGTGGACTCTGCCACGCTGATGAACAAGGGCCTCGAGGCCATCGAGGCGCATTACCTCTTCGGCGTGCCCATGGATAAGATTTCGATCGTGATCCACCCGCAGTCGATCGTGCACTCGCTCGTGGAATACGCCGACGGCGCGATGCTCGGCCAGCTCTCCCACCCGGACATGCGCCTGCCGATTCAGTATGCGCTTTCGCATCCAGCGCGCGCCGTCACCGCGGTCAAGCCGCTAAAGTTGGACGAAGTGGCCCGACTCGACTTCGCCGCTCCCGACTTTTCGCGTTTCCCGTGCCTCAAGATCGCGCTCGATGCCGGTAAGCGCGGCGGCACGGCGCCCGCGGCGCTCTCCGCGGCCAACGAAGTGGCGGTCAAAGCTTTTATCGACGGGCAGATCACCTTCATGGGCATCCCGGCGCTCGTGGCGCGCGTTCTCGCGCGGCACAAGGTCAGGAACAAGCCCACGCTCGACGACGTTTTGGAAGTGGACCGGTGGGCGCGCGAGCAGGCGCAGACTGAGATTGATTCCCGTCAGGCCCGGTCCGGCCGAATGAACGAAGGCCTCATCCACGCCTAAAAAAGGAACCCCATGACCCACGTCCTCTCATTTCTCCTTTACGCCGCCGGCATCGCTTTCGCCTTCGGCCTCGTCATCTTCGTCCACGAGTTCGGACACTTCTTCGTCGCGAAGAAATCCGGCGTGAAGGTGGATCGCTTCTCCTTCGGCCTCGGCCCGGAACTGATCGGATTCCAGTGGGGCGAGACCCGGTACTGCATCGCCATTCTGCCGCTCGGCGGCGAAGTCCGCATGGCCGGTGAAATGGTCGACGGCGACACCGAAGCCCCGCCGCCGGATCCCAACGTCGACCACTCGCGCGAATTCTTCCACCAGCCGTGGTATCGCCGCGTGGCCATTGCCTTCGCGGGCCCGTTCATGAACTACGCGCTCGCCATCCTGATTTTCTTCGGCATGCTCATGATCTGGGGCGAGCCGACGCAGACGAACCGGACGCAGATCGGTGAAGTCGTGGCCGGCATGCCCGCGGAAAAGGCGGGCCTGCTCAAGGGCGACAACATCACCAAGATTGAAGGCGTTGCCGTCGACGATTTCGCCGACCTCGCGCTCAAGATCCACGAGCGCCCGCGTCTCGAGACGACCATCGAGATCGAACGCGACGGGAAGCCGCTGACCTTGAAGGTCACGCCGCAGACCGACGCGGAGGGGAAGACCGGCCTCATTGGCATCAAGCCCGCTGAGCCGGTGGTCGAGCGCAGCAAGATCGGCACCGTGGCGTCGGCCAAGAAGGCCGCGTGGCAGTGCTGGAACATCTCGGCCTTCACCGTCTACTACCTCTGGCACAAGATCGCGGCCCATGAGCGCCCCGACGTGGCTGGCCCGCTGGGCATCGGCCAGGTCATTGTCAAGGCGGTGAAATCAGGCCCCGAAGACTTTTTCTATCTCATCGGCCTCATCTCGGTGGCGATCGGGCTCTTCAACCTGTTCCCTGTTCCGATGCTCGACGGCGGCCACGTGCTCTACTACGTCATTGAAGGCATCCGCGGTCGACCGCTCAGCAATAAGATCATCGCGAAGGCCAACATGGTCGGCCTGGCGATGCTGCTGAGCCTGCTGGTGTTCGCCACGATCAACGATGTGCAGCGCTTCAAGACCGGCCGCGCTGAGAAGAAAGCGGCCGCCGCCAAAGACGCGACGCCCGCCAACGACGCGGCGGCTCCCGCCCCCGTGGCGAAGTAGTCCCGGTGCGCTTCTCCCGCTATTTCATTCCCACGCTCAAGGAGAATCCGGCCGACGCCGATACCATGAGCGCCAAGCTCATGCTTCGCTCCGGGATGATCCGTAAGGTCGCCGCCGGGCTCTACGACTGGCTTCCGCTCGGTCTCAAGGTCCTCAAGAAGGTCGAGAACATCGTTCGGGAAGAAATGAACCGGGCGGGTGCCATGGAAGTGTCTTTGCCCGTGATTCAGCCGAAGGAATTGTGGGAGGAGACCGGCCGCTGGCAGTTTTACGGCCGAGAGCTGCTTCGTCTCTCCGACCGCAAGAAGAACGAGTTTTGCTTCGCGC
Organism: Elusimicrobiota bacterium; assembly: GCA_038238485.1. GTDB lineage: Bacteria > Elusimicrobiota > Elusimicrobia > F11 > F11 > JBBRXR01. The sequence continues at coordinate 3,604 of JBBRXR010000186.1, forward strand.
CCACCGCCGAGGAAATGATCACCGACCTCGTGCGCAAGACGATCAAGTCGAGCCGCGAGCTGCCGGTGAACCTCTACCAGTTCGGAACCAAGTTCCGCGACGAGATCCGCCCGCGCTTCGGCGTCATGCGCTCGCGAGAGTTCCTGATGAAGGACGCCTATTCCTTTCACGCCAGCGAAACCGATCTCGACGCCGAGTACAACCGGATGTCCGAGACCTATTCCCGCATCTTCACCCGCCTGGGGCTCAAGTTCCGCCCCGTCGAGGCTGATTCCGGCGCCATCGGCGGCAACTCATCGCAGGAGTTCATGGTTCTCGCTGACACCGGTGAGGACCTCATCGCGTCCTGCGAGAAGTGCGGTTATGCCGCGAATCTCGAGCGAGCTGAAGTGAGCGCGCCCGCCAGCAACGGAAAGGAAGCGCCTCTCGCCGTCGAAGAGGTGCCGACACCCAACGCCTCGAAGGTTGTCGATGTGGCCAAAGCGATGGGCACCTCGGCCGACCGCATTATCAAAACGGTGTTCATGGTCGCCGATGGGCAGACGGTCGTGGCACTCGTTCGCGGAGACACCGATCTCAACGTCCCCAAGTTCCAGCGGGCGCTCGGCGCAAAAGGCATCCGTCCGGCCAATGAGGCCGAATACACGGCTGCCGCCGGCGGAAGCGACATCGGATTCGCCGGCCCGCAGCACATCCAGGTCCGGATGGTCGCCGACCATCTGGTCGCCGCCATGTCCAACGCCGTGGTCGGTGGGGGAAAGAAGGACGTTCACCTGCGCAATGCGAATCTGGGCCGCGACTTCAAAATCGAAACGGTCGCCGACATCCGCAATATCCGCGAAGGCGAGGCCTGCCCGAAATGCGGCGCGCCGGTCAAATTTTTCCGCGGCATTGAAGTGGGACATGTTTTCAAGCTCGGCACCAAATATTCCGCCCCCATGAAGGCGGAGTTCCTCGACGAGGGCGGCGTTCCCAAGCCCATGATCATGGGCTGCTACGGCATCG
>JBBRXR010000187.1:0-4607 GCA_038238485.1 Elusimicrobiota bacterium
AAAAGCAGGCGTTCAAGGATGTGATCTCAACGCTGCTCGGCAGCAACGGCGGGCTGAGCACCGCCCAGCGCAACGCCCTGCGCGCGATGGCGAGAAGCCATGGCGCGGAGGAATTCCTCCCGGCCGCGCTTCTCAAAAACGAAGGGCTCGGCCGGATCGCGATGAAAGCGGGCCGCGGCTTTTTTGAGCGGCGCGTCGACGCCGTCATCTTCCTCTGGAACAACCCGCAGAAATTTACGCGCATGATGTACCAGCAGGGCCAGCAGTGGGCCAGCTTCGGTTTCTCGGGCGTGGGCAGCCTCGTGCCGTTCGGCTACGAAGGCGACGTTTTCGATGGCGACGGCATGTTCGTCCGCCGCGGTAAGGGCTGGTTCCTGGGCTGGGTCGACCCGATCACGGGCGATCACATCGCTTTCTCGATGGAAGGCCTCGGTAAGATCAGCGAGCACGTTTTCCTCGGTTGGGACGACAAGCATGTGGCTTGGCGTTTGCGCTCGGCCAACCAGATGTTCCGCGAGGGCCTTAAGTTCGGCCCGCTCCTGCATACGTTCGGTTTTCAGCCTGGCGGGATGACCAGCCGCATCGCCCAACGCGGCGTCGGCGGAAACATCGTTTATGGAACGGCCCGTGTTTTCAGTTTCGCCGGAAAGCGTGTTGGGCTGGGTTTCGAGACCGCCGCCTTTGACGGTAGCCTTTCGTCTTTCTTTTCGCGGGGCCTGGCGCGCATCGGCGGATCGTCGCTGGCCGAGTCGAGCTTCGGGCACATCAGCGGCATGGCCCTTCTCGGTTGGGAATCCGTTCTCCCGTTCCACATCATGACGTCGGTAGGCCACTGGGCGGGCGACCTGATGGGCGACGCCTACATCGCGCTCGCGTACCATGAGGGCGATCTCAGCGACCAGTCCCAGGCGAAAATCCGACACCGGTTCAGCGAGGCCGCCGGCACCCTCGCCATGTTCTTCGTGCCGCAGGGAAAATTTGAAAACCAGATGGCCGTGGAGGCGCTGAAAGACGGCCTTGAGGCGCACCGCGCGAGCGAGGTCAGCCGCTCGAACAGTGCCGACGGCGAGCGCGCGTCTCGCGACGCCGCGCACGTGGCCAACGATATCCTCCGCTCCGGCGGCGGACGCGAACCGGTCACGCTTCTGCTCAACGGCCAGGAATTCCAGATCAGCGCGAAGCAGGCGCAGCAGATGCGAGGGCAGGCCGCGCAGGTTCTGGTACACGAGACCGTTCGCCTCGCGGAACAGGCGGCCGGCACCGACGTCGCGGGCGAGCCCGCGCGTGGCGAAGGGAACGGCCTTCGGTTCGCCGGCGATCTGCATGAAGCGCTTCTTCTGTCGGAGAATGCCCGTGAGCAGGCGCTCGGCAGGCTCGTCGAAGCGGTCCCGGAGATCGCGCGCCTGGAACTACAGGCGGTCGAGGTCAAAGCCGCGCTGGAATCCCATCTCCTCGAAGCGTCGGGCCTGAGCGCGCGGCAGATCGCGGAAGGACGCGGCGACGACGCGCTTTCCGTTCGCGAAGAAGTCGCTGCCCGGAAGGAAGCCCGTCAGGCCTCGGGCCAGATGACGGCCGAACAGATTCGCGATTCCCTGGTGAGTAACGCCCGCGCCGAGGCCGCTCAAGTCAAACCGACCGAGGCGCAACCTGCGCTCAGGCAGGAGCTCGCCAACGAACGCCTCGCAGCACGCGACCCGGGTGCGATTGACGAAATTTCCCTGCGAACCGAAGTGTTCGAAGAGGTCAAGCGGATGAGCACAGGCGACGTGAGCGCGCGCCTCCAGGACGCCGCCGGTCGACGGGCCGCCGAGCGCGCTGACGCGTCGCCGGAACGGGCGAAGAACGACTGGGAAAATCAGCGCGTCGCCGCGAAAGCGAAAGGCGCCGTCGCCTTCGCGATCGACGGCCGGATCGTGGACGCGCCCGAGGCGGGCGCGGTCCGTCTGACGGCGTCGCTGCGCTCGGCGGTGATCGCGCGCTACAACGCGTCGGTCCTCGGTCGACTCGGCGCGGACGGCCTGGCGGCGCTCGGAAAAGCGGAGATCGGCGATACGCTCCGCACCTCGCGCCGCTGGAACCGGTGGACGACGGAAGAATTCACGGTCACGCGCGAGCTTCGGTCGCGCGCCCAGCAAACAGTGGAGACGCGCGCGGCCATGGCGGAGGGCGGCGCCCTCGTGCGCGGCGCCGAGGCCCTCGCCGGAAAGCTTGAAATCGAAACCGGCGCGCACAGCGCGGAACTCCTCGACCTCGCCGCCCGGATGGAAGCAGGGGAGCCGACGGACACGCTCCGACTTCACGGCAAAGATTTCAGCGTCGAGGCGCTTCGCGACATGTCGCTCAAGGACCTGATCGATCAGGGTGCGCTCAAGCTGGCGAACGGGGACGCGTCGATCTGGTCGTTCACCAACGGCATCGGCAGCTTCACGCTCAAGCATTTCTCGGACTTCATGGCGGAGACCGGAAAGAATCCCCACGCCTACCGCGAGGCGGCCCTGATGATCAAGACCGCCGAAACGATCAATGGCGTGGCGAAGGGAATGAACCGCGGCCTGTTCCGCTGGAAGCCGGGCCAGCTCATCGCGGCGATCCAGGCGGCGCGCGGCAACGTCAACATGGCCGCCGGCGCTGGAAAAACGCCGATCATGGTGGCGCGCGCGCTTGCCGAGGCGCTTCAGCCGGGCGCCAACGAAAACACCTCGGTCATGCTCATCTCGGAAAACCCGTCGAGCGTCGACAATATCCTCGGCCGCGGCGGACTCTTCGACCTCGCGGAAGTCGGGAAACAGCTCGGCATCGAGGTCGTCGATCTGCGACGTGAGTTGGCGTTCGCGCGCGCCGGATCCAAGAACGGCAATCCCTACTCGATCAAAGACGTTATTGAGCTCATGAACGGGCGGACGGAGCCGGGCGCGCTCCGTCGCATCGTCGCCGTGGACTTCGACACGCTGGGCGGTGCGCTCAGCGAGTTCAAGCACGACGGGTTCCTTCGCGCCTACACCGACACCACGCGCCGTCTTTACGATGAAGTCCACCGCGTCGTCACCGACCCGGTGACGTATGTGATCGGCGGCGGCAACGGCCTTACCGCGTCCTCGCGCGCGGAGTTCGCCGCTCTCAAAACGCTCGAACGGGCCACCGTATCCCGCGACGGCAACACCGACGCGGGCATCAGCGCCGACGGCCGGACGCTTCGCGTGAGCGGCGTGAACGAGAGCATCTCCCTTTTCCGCAGCCGCGCCGAGTTCGATCGCGCGGGCGAACGCGCGGCGGCGTTGCTGGACGTGACCGGTGGCAGCCCGGTGGCCGACCTGAACACGGCGGCGCTTGAGATTCTTCAGAAGGCCGCTTCGGCCGATGGCGCGGAGACGCTGAGCGCGGGCCACGCCAAGAGCTTCCTGCGCGGGCGCTTGACCGAGATCCACATGCTCGAGGCCGACATCAAATACGTCAATAACATGCTCGTCGACGGCAAGCGTCAGGGGCAGTACCGCCCTCTTCAGCGCGGCCTGGGCCTGCGCGACAGCCAGGTGATTGAGGACGTCGCCTACCTCACCGGCATGAACGCGCGCCGCGCCGAACTGTATTTGGGAGGCGAGCACCACATCACTTTCAGTGACGACAGCGGCACGTTCCAGATCCTCGAAACGATTCGCGGCATCTCGCGCTACGAATTCTTCGAGACAACCGGCGAGGCCGTTCGCGACGTGAAAATGCGCGGCTTCACCGCCACGGCAGCGGGATACAAAGACTTCATTCGCCTCGCGACCGGCGCGGACGTCATCGACATCAGCGGCGCGACGAATTCGCTCGACGGCAGCATCGACACGCTCGCGCAGATCCACCTGCCGGCCTCGGGCGGACGCGGGGCCTTCTACGATGAAGTGGGCCAGCGCGTGATCGACATCGCGCGCGACGGCGCGGAGCTCCGCGGCGCCGACGGCGGCGTTCGGAGAGGAACCAGCGAGACGGATCGCCGCGTTCTCCTCGGGACGGAAGACAGTCGCCTGATGGAGCGCGTCATCGATAAGCTGGAAGCCGCGGGGCTGGGCGGCCGTTTGTTCGCGACCGAATGGGTTTACGACCTCGAGTCGGGAAAGGCGGTAAAGACTCCGGCCGGCGTGACGGTCGTCGTCGAGACCCGCGCTGTGGATGGCCGCAACCAGACCACCGCCAGGCTGGAAGGAAAAGACAAAGCCCGCTTCGAGGTGATCCGCCGCGTCATTGATAACGTGACCGACGACAAGTGGATTCAGGCGATCGTGAAGTCCTTCGCGCAGGAAAATTCCGTCACGGTCGCCAACCAGCGCGGTCTCACGGGAAAAGATTTCCAGGAGGTCGGCACCGTGGTCCTTGCGGATCCCCACCTCACCACCGGCGAACTCATTCAGAACCTCGAGCGCCTCGGCCGCACGCAGGACGGCAGCGTCTACCGCCGCGACGCGCGTCGCGAAGTGTTTCTGAACGCCGACGACCTCATCGGCCAGGTCGAGGCCGCGTACAGCCGTCGCGACGTCTACGAAAAGCTCTTCGAAGAGCGCGTTGACAATAATCTCTCGCAGCGCACCACGCTCGATGCGATGACAGAACTCTTCCGCCAGATCACC
>JBBRXR010000188.1:0-4563 GCA_038238485.1 Elusimicrobiota bacterium
GCTGGCCGGCGTGGACTGGTTGATCGTGTAGCCAGCCTGGCTGTCCGCCGCGCCCGAGGTCGAACCGGCTCCGCCGGCGTCCTGCGAGGGCAGTTCGGCCGGAACGGCGCCGGCCGGGGTGGACTGCTGAATGGAATATCCGGATTCACTCACGGACGAGGTCGATCCCGCATCATCGGACATGGCGCGAGCGGTGGCGGGGAGCGCCAGGACCGCGAGGGAAGCGGCGAGAGCGAAAGCGCCGGTGTGGTTCTTGATTAATTCACTGATTTTCATGGTTTTACGTCTCCTTAGGTTCTTGGTTACCCATCACTACGGGACGATTTTTCAAAAGTTCATGACCAGAACCGACGGAAAGCCGGTGGATTTGCCGCTCTCCGTCGGATATGATCCTTTCCGCAAACGGTTGACCGGGGGATCGATGAGTAGGGAATTTCAACAGGCCGCTCTCGCACTTGTCTTGGGCGTCGCGCTGAGCGCGGCGTCGCCGGCGTCCGCGTCGGTCGTCACCGTTGCCAACGAAGCAGGCGGTTGGGTCCTTCGCGTCGACGGACAGCCATTCTTCGTGCACGGCATTGGCTACAGCGCCGAGCGCGTGGGCCAGGACCCGGGCAACGCCACCCTCCGCGACTGGGCGACCTACGATTTCAACGGCAACGGTATTAACGATCCGTCCCGCGAAAGTTTCGTCGACATCAACCGCAACAACGTGAGAGACGCCAACGAGCCCGCCTTCGGCGACTGGTCTCTCCTGCGGGACATGGGCGTCAACGCCATCCGCGTTTATCACCACGCCTCGAACGATCCGACGGTGCAGGCGGGTTATACCAACGCCAGCCTCCTCAACCAGTACAACCACGCGCCGAACAAAGAAGTTTTTCGCGATCTCTTTGCGAACCAAGGCATCCGCGTGGCGATGGGGGATTTCCTCGGCGCGTACAACGTCGGCTCCGGCGCGACGACCACCACCGACTACACCAACGCCGGCCAGCGCGCGCAGATCATCGCATCGGTTCGTCAGATGGTCGTGGATTTCAAGGACGAGCCGTGGCTGCTCTCCTACGTGATCGGCAACGAAAACAATTTCGACGCGCTGACGTTTGGAAACGCCAACGCGAACCCCGCCGCCTTCGCCGGGCTTGTCGGCGACGCGGTGGAATTGATCCATTCGCTCGACCCGAACCATCCGGTGAGTCTCTCGATCGGCGATGACGGCGGCGCCGTCCTTCCGCAGATCGGGGCGCTCGCGGCCAACCGTCAGCCTGACATCATCGGCACGAATGTCTACCGCTACCCGACGTACGAAAGCATCTATCCGGTCATCGCCGCTCAGGTCGCCAAGCCGGTGCTCTTTCTGGAATATGGCGATCCGGCCACGCAGTTCATCGCCGGCGACATCGACGAAACGCGCCAGGCGTCTGTCTATAAAGAAGCCCTCGACGACATCGACAACAACGCGGCCGGCGCCGCGGGGCAGGACACCTCCATCGGCGGCTTCGCGTTCACGTGGCTCGACAACTGGTGGCAGTCGGGCGCGCCGACGACCCACACGATTCGCGACACCACGCTGACGCCGGGCAACGATTTCCAGAACGAGTGGCACGGCGTGGCCTCGCAGGGCAATGGCGCGTTCAGCCCGCTGCTCCGACAGCTCCGCACGGTTTACTTCGATTACCAGACGCGCTGGGTGGGCGGCAGCCATTTCATCGGCACCGGCGGCGGCTCGGTTATTTTCAAGGACGTGAACGGCATTTCGACCTACAGTTTCCCGGCAGGCACTTTTTCGTCGAGCGCGACCGTCGTGGTGAGCTCGCTTTTCTCCTTTACGCCGGGCGACAACTCGGCGCTGAACATGACGCCCACGGGCGTGGGCTTTTCTCTCTCCGAAGTAAGCGGCCAGCAGCCGTCGCGGTCGGTCACCATTGATTTTCCGTTCCCGCATCTCGGCCGCGGCTACGTGCTCGCGCGCTTCGACGCGGCGCGCGGCGCCTGGGTGCCGCTCCCCACCCGGCGCGACGCGCCCGGCTATCTCATCGCCGAGACGAACCACTTTTCACAATTCCAGGTTTTCCAGGCCGTCGCGTCGCCGACCGTCGACAACGCGATCGCTTTCCCCAATCCCGCGCGCCCCGCGCTCGGGCAGACCACCATCACTTTCACGCAGCTCCCGGCGGGCGCGCACCTGAAACTCTTCACGGCGTCGGGCGAACTCGTGCGCGAACTTTTCGCGGACGCGGCCGGCATCGCCACCTGGGACCTTCGCAACCACGACGGTCGTGACGCCGCGAGCGGCGTGTACTTCACGGTGATGGACGGCGATGGCGGGCCGCGCACACTGAAAGTGGCGGTGCAGCGATGAAGCGCGCGGCCGTCTCGCTCGCCCTCTTGCTTTCAGTCTCTCCCGCTTTCGCGGCGTCTTCGCGCGCGTCGCGCGGCACGGCTGCGGCCACGTTCCTGTCGCTCGGCGGCGGTGCGCGCGCGGCGGGTCTGGCCGGCGCGGCCACGTCCTCAACAGAAGGGGCGTCGTCACTGGTGTGGAACGCGGCGGCTCCCGCCGGCATCGCCGCGCCGGAAGTCGAAGCGATGCACGGCGACTGGTTTGAAAATTCCAACTACGATTTCGCGTCCGTCGCCGTTCCGTTCGGTCCCGGCCTCGGCGTGGGCGTGTCGTATCAGCAGTTCACGGTGGGCAGTCTCGAGCGCCGCGACGGTTCCGGTTTTGAGGACGGCACCTTCAAGCCGCAGGATTCGGCCATCGGACTCAACTTCTCGGGAACGGTGGGCGGCTACCTGATGGGCGTTACGGCGAAATCCATTCGCTCGAAAATCGTGAGCTCGGCCAGCACCTACGCGGCCGACCTCGGCGTGATGTCCCCCGAGATCAGCGGTCGCCGGTGGGGTCTCTCCGCGTCGAACATCGGCGGCCGGCTCAAGTACGACGTGAAAAAAGAAAATCTTCCGTCGACGATCGCGCTCGGCGGCACGCAGCGCTTCGGCCTCCACTCTGTCTCCGCCGACTTCAAATTTCCGCGGGACAACAATCCGTACCTTTCCGTTGGCGCCGAAGGCGGCCTCGCGATGGGGGGCGGCCTGGTGGGTCTGGGTCGCGTCGGTTACTCCACGCGATCGGGCGCGGAATCGGGCTCGCTCGCGGGGCTGTCCGTCGGCGCGGGCGTGAAGGCCCGCTACTTCTCCATCGACTACGCCTTCGCGCCGTTCGGCGACCTGGGTTCGGTCCACATCATCTCGCTCGCGCTCCGCGGCGGCGGCAAAGCGGCCCAATAATTCGCCCGGTCGACGATCACTCGTCCTGGGGCAAGGTCACCGGCAGCCGCGAAGAGCAGGTTTTCCTCGAAGGACCGCATTCCCGCGGCTTTGAATTTCGCCGCGCCTTCCGCATTTTCCTCGAATGCATCAAGGGCTTTCGCGCCCTTCACTTCGTCGGTCCCTGCGTCACCGTCTACGGCTCTGCCCGCTTCCAGGAAGGACATCCGTACTATGAACTCTCGCGGCGCGTGGGCGCGGCGCTCGCGCGTCAGGGATTCACGGTGATGACCGGCGGCGGTCCGGGCGTCATGGAAGCGGCCAATCGCGGCGCGCGCGAGGCCGGCGGGAGATCCGTGGGCTGTAACATCCAGCTTCCTTTCGAACAGAAGCCGAACGATTATCTGGATTCGTGGGTGGAGTTCCGCTTCTTCTTCGTGCGCAAGCTGATGCTCGCGAAGTATTCCTACGGGTTCGTTGGGATGCCGGGCGGGTTCGGGACGCTCGATGAGCTCACCGAAATTCTCACGTTGGTGCAGACGGGGAAGATCCGGAATTTTCCGATCGTGCTCATCGGCACGGCCTACTGGGCGCCCCTGGTCTCCTTCATTCGCGACACGATGCTCACTGCGGGGACCATCAACGCGCATGACGCGGAGCTATTCACCGTCAGCGACGATCCGGACGAGGTTGCAGCGCAGTTCAAGAAACTGGCGCTGACCGAATTCGGCCTTAAGCTCCGCCCGACAGCCGCGATTTGATCGCGTCGACGTCGCGTCGAAGGGCTTCGAGTTTCAGTTCGAGCGCCGCCAGGCGCTCATTGTCCACCGCGGCGGCCTGAGGCGCCGCCGGTTCCGCCTCCACCACGCCGTCGCCCTCCACGGGCCCGCAGAACAGATGCGCGAAACGGTTTTCCTTGTGGCCCATCATGCGCGGCAGCTTCACGATGATCGGCTCGGGCCGGGTAATGAAACCGTTGAGAATTGCCTCTACGTCCGCCGGCGTTTTGAATTCATGCAGCCGGCCGCTCCGGCCGCGGATCTCTCCCGGCGTCTGCGGGCCGCGCAGAAAAAGGATGCACAGCGCCGCTCGCTCCGCCGCGCTGCAGGCCAGCAGCCGTTCAAACTTGTGTCCGTAGCGGGCCGCGCGCCCGCCGTGCTCATTTCGCTCCTCGATCACGCCGTTGTCGCGCAGGCGCGCGATGGCGGCCAGCACCTGCATGTCGTCAAGGCTCATCACCGGATCTCGGCTCGATTTTTGATTGCACGCGTTGACGAGCGCGTTGAGCGTCATCGGGTA
>JBBRXR010000189.1:0-4543 GCA_038238485.1 Elusimicrobiota bacterium
AGCTCCAGGCGGACGCGCAGACCAAAGACCGGTTCCGCGTCATCGCCGTCAACGATGGTTCCTATGTCCGTGAGTACCGGGCGATTGTCGAAAAGAAAGGCCTCACGGACCGTTTTGTTTTCGCCGGCTTCGTCCCGCAGGCGCGGCGTCTCATGGGCCGGGTGGACGCCGTTCTGATGCCCTCGCTTTGGGAAGCCTGCGGGCTCGTGGCGATGGAAGCGCTCGCGGCGGGAACGCCGCTGATCTCCACCACGGTTCATGGCCTGGCCGACGTCACGGCGGCTTCGCCGGCCATCCTGATTCAGCCGCGCGACGCCGCCGGCCTCGCGGGCGCCATGACGACACTCATGGCCGGCCTGGGTAAGCGCGGCGCGGCCGCGAAGGCGTTCGGCCCCGTCGCCGTCCAGCGGTTCGACATCAAGGAATCGGCATCGGGCCTCGAAAAGATATTCGACCGCGTTTTGGTACGATAGTCCGTCAGTGGATTTTGACCGACCACGGGGTGTAGCTCAGTTGGTAGAGCGTACGGTTTGGGACCGTAAGGTCGCAGGTTCAAGCCCTGTCACCCCGATTCAATTCTCACATTCAACGTAACCGGAGACCCTCATGGAACTTGGACGAAACGACGCCTGCCATTGCGGTTCAGGCAAGAAATACAAGAAGTGCCATCTCGAGAAAGATGAATCGGAAAACAGGAAAGCCCGCGAGAAGGCCGCCCTCAACATTGCGAAGGTCGCCGCGGCGGCCGAGCCTGAGAAAAAGGAAGGCGCCCACGCCAAGCACGACGACAAGGGCGGATTCTTCACGAAGGTCGCCGGAAAAATGGGCTTCGCCCGGGGTGGCCAGGTGCGCCGCGCTCCGCCGCAGGCGCAGAAGAAGGGCGGTTCCTAACACTTGGACAAGCCGTTCGTTCTCCTCGGCTTTCCCGTTTCCTTTCGCATCATCGTTCCGGCGTTCCTCCTCACGTGGATCTTCGTCGGATGGACGCTCAAGAAACTCGTCTTCACCTGGCTGAAGCACATCAGCTCGAAGACCGAGACGCAGCTCGACGACATCCTGATCGCGTCGGCCAACTGGCCGATTTCCCTGATGGTGGTCGTGTGGGGGATCGCGGCGTGCGCGCATTTCGTCGGCCCGGAGTTCGCGGGCCGCTGGCTGCACGCCGTCACGGTCGGATCGAAGGCGGCGACGCTTCTCGCCGTCATCCTCTTCGTCGACCTCCTGCTTCAAAACGCTCTCAAGCTGACCGCCCAAAAACACGAGATCGTCCGCTTCTCCCAGAATTTCGGAATGGTCGGAATCCATGCGCTCGTGTTTTCGCTGGGCAGCCTCATGCTGCTCGACAGCATCGGCGTCTCGATCACCCCGATCATCGCCTCGCTCGGCCTCGGCTCTCTGGCGGTGGCGCTCGCCCTTCAGCCGACGCTCGAGAACTTCATCGCGGGCTTCCAGATCCTCATCGATCAGCCGATCCGGCCCGGCCATTACGTTCGCCTCGACACGGGGGAGGAGGGCTTCGTTGACAAGATCGGCTGGCGCTCCACCTGGGTCCGGCAGGGCGTCAACAACATGGTCATCCTTCCCAACAAGCAGCTGGTCAACGCCCGGGTCCTCAACTATGACTACCCCACGCCCGAGCTGATCGTCCCCGTCCCGATGGGGGTCCATTACAATGCCGACCTGGCCCAGGTGGAGCGCGTGGCGGTCGAAGTGGCCACCGAGATCCTCAAAAAGGTGGTCGGTACCGTTCCAGAGTTCGTTCCGGTCGTTCGATTCACAAAATTCAACGCTTCCAGCATTGATTTCGTGACCGTTTTGAGGGTAAAAAGCTTCCCGGACAGCGGCTTGGTGGTCCATGAGTTCATCAAGGCCGTGACCGCCCGGTTTGCCCGCGAAAAGATCGTCATGCCCTACCCGATCGTGGCCGTGAACACGGCCCAGGAAGCCGCTATTTTCAAGCCTTCCTGACCCCGAAACCCGCCCGCCGTCTTTCGAAATTATCGTCGAGGATGGCCAAAAAGAATTCAATTATGGCGGGACCATTTCGGAATTCCTATCATTCTTTTTAGCGAAGTTTTAACGCCCCTCAGTCGAGGGCGGAGCTCATGAAGAAATCCCCGCACGTCATTTGGGTTTGTCCGACCAGTAAGGCCTTTTACCGTACCAAGGGTGAAGTTCGGTGCCGGCCTGGCTCCGTCATACCCAGACTCTCCGAAAAAGGAATTCGACTCAACGTGCTCATCCCGCACGATCCGTCGTTGCTTCCCAAAACCCGCCTCGCTCCGTCGCGTACCACCGTTCACAAAATAAGTTTGTCGCAGCCGTACAGCGTCGAGATCACGAAGCTCACGCGTGGTTCCGTTTCGCCGGGCGTGTTCATGGTGAAAGCGCCATCGCTCGAGCCGGCGCTCTCGAGCGCGCTATTCACGAAGGCTGCGATCGCTCTCGCCAATCAGCTCCACAAGCCCGTCGACATTTTCCATCTCTTCAACTGGGATACGGCGATGCTTCCGCTCTACCTCGAGCTCGAGAAGAACAGCTCGCGCATTTTCCGCGACACGCGCACGTTCCTCAACATCCAGTCGCTCAAGGACCAGGGGAATTTTGCGCCAGCCATCCTCACCCATCTCGGCCTGCCGACGCAGTTGTTCCATCCCGACGGCATTGAATTTTTCGGCAAGGTCAGCTTCCTCAAGACCGGCCTGTTGTTCGCCGATGGCGTGGGTCTCGTCGAAGGCGCGACGCCGCGCGGCGCCGCGTATAAAAACGGCACGGGCCTGGAAGGCGTGCTCGACTCGCTCACTTTCAAACTTCGTCGTTGGGCGTCTGAGCGCTCGCTGCGCTCGCATCTCGACGCCTACAACGAACTTCTCAATGGACCGAAGGCCGCGCCGCTCCTGCCGCGCCTTATGGAGCGCCTGCACCAGACGAGCGAGGATGTCGACACCTTCATCGAGAGCTGGGGACCGCCTCCGCCGGAACGTTACGACATCAATGCCATCAGCCTCCTGCTGCAGTCGCCGAAGAAGGCCTATGCGTTCTGGGAGTGGTCGGGCGAGAACACGGGAGACTTTGGCGTCGTGCTGGAAAACCGCACGTCGAACGTGCGCCGCCTGTTATCGAAAGGCCTCGGCGCCGTCGGCGATTACTGGATTGATATTGACGGCGACCAGGAGTACGTCATCGAGCTCGTCGCCGTTCTCAAGGGCGGCCAGACGAAGCCGCTGCTCCGGTCTCGCCCGCTGCGTTCGCCGCGTCTTACGCCGAGCCCGAACCGCGAAGCCGTTTTCATCGACGTCCAGAGCAAGCGTCGTTACATGATGACGGGCCCGACGGCCTGGCAGAACCTTTCCTCCCTCCTCAAGAACGGCGGATCGAGCGCCTGGGAATGGTCGCCCGACTCCATGCCGCTCGGCGTGGGCGCCACGGTCGCCGACGACCTCCCGTCGTCCTATCCCGGCTCCTCGCACCTCGGGTCCTCTTTCACGGACCTTCCGTCCTCGCTCCGCATCAAGGCGAAGTAATGTCTTCGCCGGTCGGCTACCTCGCGCTGGTTCTCCACGCGCATCTGCCCTTCATTCGCCACCCGGAGTATCCCGATTTCCTCGAGGAAGACTGGTTCTTCGAAGGCGTCACGGAGACCTACGTCCCGCTGCTGCGACGCTTCACCCAGCTCCGCGCCGACGGGGCGCGCTTCCGCATCACGATGTCGGTGACGCCGCCGCTCGCCGCTATGATGGACGATGGTCTGCTTCGCTCACGCCTTTCGCACTACATCGACCAGCGCATCGACCTCCTCGAGAAGGAAGTGGAGGCCAACGCCGGCACGCCGGTGGCGAAGATTGCCGCGCACTACCTGGCGGACTTCATTGCCAACCGCGATTTCCTGTTTAATCGTCATGCCGGCCGAATCCTGAACGCCTTCCGCGACCTCGCCAACAGCGGCCACCTTGAGATCATCACCTGCACGGCGACGCACGGCTTCCTGCCGCTGATGGACCGCGTGTCCGCGTTGCGGGCGCAGGTGAAGACCGCCGTCCGCTCGCATGAACACTATTTCGGCCGCAAGCCGCGCGGCATCTGGCTCGCCGAGTGCGGATACGACGCGCGCGTCGACAGCGTGCTGTCCGAGGCCGGCATCGAGTTCTTTTTCGTCGACGGACACGGCATCATGCTTGGCGATCCGCAGCCGGCCCACGGCGTCTACGCGCCGGTGGTCACAGAATCCGGCGTGAGCGTGTTCGCGCGCGACCCTGAGTCGAGCAAGCAGGTGTGGAGCCAGAAGGAAGGCTACCCGGGTGACTACGCCTACCGGGAGTTTTACCGCGATCTCGGTTTTGACGCGGACTACGACTACATCAAGCCGTACCTCCACGCGGACGGCGTCCGGCGCGGCGTCGGCATCAAGTATCACAAGATCACCGGCGAAATGGACCTGGGCGCGAAGGCGTTTTACGACCCTGAAGAAGCGCATCAGAAGGCCGCCGAGCACGCGGGAAATTTTATGTTCAACCGTCAGCACCAGCTTCGCTGGCTGAAGGGG
>JBBRXR010000190.1:0-4539 GCA_038238485.1 Elusimicrobiota bacterium
ACCGAAAGGTGGGGGGACGCGAAGTGCCGCATTACCAGGTGCTCATCGGCGGCGACATCAGCGCCGGCAAGGCCGCGTTCGGCCAGCCGGTCGGGGTCGTTCCCGCCAAGCGCACCCCGGAACTGGTGAAGCACCTCGTCGAGCTGTTTAAAAAGGAAAAGCAGGAGGGCGAGCGCTTCGTTGCTTTCACCGCCCGCCTCGGCCGCGACCGTCTTAAAGCGGAAGTGGAACCGTTCAAGGCGCTGCCGCCCTTCGAAGAGAAACCCGAGATGTATTACGAGTGGGGCGAGCATGAAACCTTCAAGGCCGTGATCGGCCAGGGCGAGTGCGCGGCCTAAATCGAGTTTTGACAGCAAGTGAACTTTGTTCTTATGATCGGGAACGCTAATTTTTAACGGAGGAAATTGATGTCCGAAACGTACGTTGTTGTCAGCAAAATCAAAAAGAAAGTGAAAGAAGCCGGATTCCGCACCGGTAAGGATTACACCGACAGCCTTTCCCAGAAAGTGGAAGCCATCCTCAACGGCTCCATCGAGAAAGTGAAGGCAGACGGAAAGAAGAAGACCCTGGGGGCAGAAGACCTTTGACCTCCGGTCTGGCCCCCATCCGGGAGATGTTTGACTCCCTCGTCCCGGAGTACGACCGCTTCAATAGATTAAGCAGTCTGGGGCTGGACATTGGTTGGCGGCGGGAAGTGGTTCAGATGTTTCCCGTCGGCGCGCAGGTTCTCGACGTTGGTACGGGAACTGGAGACTTGGCGAAGAACCTGGCCGAGCACGGTTGCCGCGTGGTGGGAGTTGATTTCTCGGAGCGCATGATCGCCGCCGCCCGCGAGAAACTCAAGGACGTTCCCAACGCCAGTTTCGAGGTTTCCCGAGCCGATGAGCTTCCGTTCGAGCCGCGCTCGTTCGATGGAATTACATCCGCGTTCGTCGTGCGCAATCTGCACCACGCCGACGTCATGGCGGCGAGCTTCCGCGAGTTTTACCGGGTTCTTCGTCCCGGCAGCCAGATGGTTCACCTGGAGTTGACCCGGCCTCCGCAGCGTCTGCTCTCCATGGGCCATCGCGCTTATCTCAAGTGGGTCCTGCCGCTGATCGGCCGGGTTAACTTCGGGGAGCGTTGGCCGAAGGATTATCTGGAACGCACGATCGAGAATTTTCCGGACCCGCGCAACGTCGGGCAGCAAATGCGCTGGGCCGGTTTCGAGAAAATTGGTTTTTATCCGCTCAGCGGGGGAATCGCCGGGCTTTTCGTGGGACACCGATGCTGAATTTATCTGAATACGCCGGCCTCTTCGTTTTCGTGATCCTCGGGCTTTCGTTCGTGCTCGGCGTGTTCGCGCTTTCTTACATCGTTCGCGAGCGAAACGACGACCCGCTCCGCCTTTCCATTTACGAGTGCGGAATGGAGCCAATCGGGACGCCGTTCGTTTCTCCCAACATCCGTTTTTATGTCTTCGCGCTTCTGTTCGTCATCTTCGACGTGGAAGCCGTGTTCGTCCTGCCCTGGGCCGTGAAGTTTAAAGAGCTCGGGATGCTGGGACTGGTTGAAATGTCTATTTTTCTCGTGATCCTTTCCGTCGGCCTCCTCGTGGCCTGGAGAAAGGGCGCGCTTCAGTGGGAGTAACTCTTTTGTGATGAGCGGAAACGCATTCGACAGCCTCGACAAGATCCGGCAGCACAAATTTCCCGGCGGCGAACTGATCATGACCAGCGTCGATTTCTTCATCGACTGGGCCCGGAAATCCTCCATCTGGCCACTGACCTTCGGTCTCGCCTGTTGCGCCATTGAAATGATGGCCGCTTACGCTTCCCGTTACGACTTCGACCGCGTCGGCGTGATCCCGCGTCCGACGCCCCGCCAGGCCGACCTCATGATCATCGCCGGCACCGTCGTGAAGAAGATGGCGCCTGCCGTCGAACTCCTTTATCACCAGATGCCCGAACCGCGCTTCGTCATTTCGATGGGCGCGTGCTCCAACTGCGGCGGTCCGTACTACGACTCGTACTCCGTCGCCAAGGGCGTCGACAAACTGATTCCCGTGGACATTTACGTGCCCGGCTGTCCGCCGCGTCCGGAAGCGCTCCACACCGCGATCGTTGCCCTCCAGGATAAGATCGACAAGTACTGGGATGCCGGCAAACGCGTTCTCCGCCCTGAAATGCCGACGAATCAGGTCCTTCGGGAGATCAACGACGCCGCCATCACCGCCCGCAAATCCTGATCATGTACCTTCCCGAGCTCTGCCAGAAAGTCATCGCTAAATTTCCTGACGTCATCGTTCCGCCGCTGGTCGAAAAAACGATCCGCGATCCTGAAGCGATGGTCCTCGTCCCCGCGAAAAACATCGTTCCCGTCTGCCGTTTCCTGCGCGAGAACGATGAGATGGCCTTCGACCTCCCCATCCAGATGACGGCGGTCGACTACATCAAGGAAAACGTTTTCGAACTGGTCTATTACCTTTACTCCTCGAAGAAGAAACACGCCATCATCTTGAAAGCGCGAATTGACCGCGCTGCCGCGACCATTGAGTCCGTCACGCCGATCTGGTCGGGAATGGACTGGCAGGAGCGCGAAGTCTTCGACCTCATGGGCATCACGTTCACCGGTCATCCGAATTTGAAGCGGATCATGATGTGGGATGGGTTCCCGGGCTTCCCGCTGCGCAAAGATTACGTCCACGTTACCGATCGTTACGACTCGGGCCTCGAAATCGGCACGCCCGGCCTCGACGCGAAGGGCGTTCCCTTCAAAGCGCTTGGCGCCACCACCGGGGAGGCTCCCAGTGGCCACTGACGTGAAATCGAACGTCTCGAAGGGACCCGTTTTTGAAACGCTCATCGAGAAAGTTGGTGAGAACGAGATGCTCCTCAATCTCGGCCCGCAACATCCGTCCACGCACGGTGTGCTTCGCGTCGTCCTCAAGCTGGATGGAGAAGTGATCACCGACGCCGAGTGTGACCTCGGCTACCTGCACCGCGGCGTTGAAAAGCTGTGCGAGAACCGCACGTACCCCATGATCATCGTCCTCTCGGACCGCGACGATTATCTTTCGGCGATGAACAACAATTGGGGTTTCTGCCTGGCGGTGGAAAAGCTTCTCAAGACCGAAATTCCGGTGCGCGCCGATTACATTCGCATCCTTGTCGGTGAGCTCAACCGCATCGCGTCGCACATGGTGTTCTACGGCACGTTCGGCATCGACATCGGCGCCTTCACCCCGTTCCTGCACGCCTTCGGCCGCGACCGCGAGGAGATCCTCGACCTGTTTGAAGAAATCTGCGGCGCGCGCATCACGTATAACTACGTCCGCGTCGGCGGCGTCATGCTCGATGTTCCCGAAGGCTGGATCGGCCGCGTGCAGGCGTTCTGCGAGCGCATGAAACCGCGGCTCGTAGAATACGACAAGCTTCTCACGTATAACCCCATTTTCATGGACCGCACGATCGGGGTCGGCAAGCTTTCGGCCGAGAAAGCGATCGAGATCGGCGTCACCGGCCCGGCGCTGCGCGCCAGCGGCCCCACGCTCGACCTGCGCAAGGACCATCCCTACAGCCTCTATTCGAATTTCAAGTTCGACGTCCCCACCGGCAAGAACGGCGACTGCTACGACCGCTATATGGTCCGTCGCCAGGAAATGACGGAGTCGTTCCGCATCATCGAGCAGGCCTGCGCCACGTTCCCCGACGGCCCGTTCATGGGCAAGGTCGGCAAGGTGTATCGCCCCGGCATCGGCGAAGTCTACGCCCAGCACGAAGGCCCGCGCGGCTGGCTCGGCTACTACATCGTTTCCGATGGAACCGACCGCCCCTATCGCCTGCACATCCGCCCGCCGTCGTTCGTCAATCTGCAGTCTCTCAAGGAACTCGTGAAAGGCTGGAAGATTGCCGACGTCATCGCCATCCTCGGTTCGCTCGACTTTGTGCTCGGAGAGGTGGACCGGTGACCGACGCCGCCGGCACGCCGAGCCCGGCCACGCCCGATCCGAAGCCCGCGCCTGCCGCGTCGCCCGCGATTCCGACGCCGCCCGCCGGCGCTCCCGCTCCCGCTCCGAACATCCCCACGCCGAACGTGCCCGCGCCGGATTCCGTGGTGGTCAAGACCACCGGCGTCCCGAAGACGCCCGCCGCGGCCGTCACCTCCGCCGCTACCCCGGGAGCCACGCCGCCCCCGGCCGTGGCTGCTGCCGCGGGGCCGTCCGCCGCCGCCCTCTATTCCACCGCGCGTCTCAATGAATATTTGGGCGCCTGGACCGCCAAGGAACACCGGATGAAATCGAGCTGGCAGCGTTCCGCCATCTGGCTCGCGGGTATCACGCTCGTGCTGCTCGGCGCCGTCGTCGGCATCGGCGAACTCTTTCCGTTTTTCCACAATGGCCAGCAGTTCATCGTCAACATGGCCGCGCAGCGCGGCATTCCACCGATCGTGCCCGTCATCATCTCTTTCGTCATTCCGGCCGCCATCCTCAACCTGATCATGCAGGCCTGCCCGGGCGTCGTGGTCTGGTGGGAACGCAAGGTGGCCGCGCACATGCAG
>JBBRXR010000191.1:0-4521 GCA_038238485.1 Elusimicrobiota bacterium
CACCTCAAGGGCATCACCAGCGACCAGTCGCTCTACCGGCTCGTCCGTCCCTAGGCCCTCGTTCAAAACCACCCGCCAATTCAGCTCGAATTGTCCAAGGCCTTTTCGGTTCCGCCGTGGACAACCCGCGGCATTCAAGGAATATTGGATGGTCATGGCCGAACTCGTCGTCTACCGCATCGATCCGAAGGACCGCATTGAGTTTTTCAACACGGAGTTTCAGGTGTCCGCCTTGGCGGGAGGCCTGACAGATCCTTCCTCTATTTATGGGGTGCCGATCTGGACCTATATCGGCGACCCTGATCTCACTGAGCTGTATCGCCAGATTTACGACCGCGTCCGCACCACGCGGACATCGTCCATGCTCGCCTTCCGGTCCGACACGCGAGACCTGCGCCGCAGCATCCAGATGGAAGTCCGCCTGCTCGACACGGGCGGCATCGAGCATGTCTGCCGCGTGGCGCTGGAGGAAAAACGGCCTTCGCTTTACCTTCTCGACCCCAGCGCCCAGCGCAACATGTCGATCGTGAAGATGTGCAGCTGGTGCGCCCGAGTCCAGATTTATCCGAGGTGGGTTGAGCCCGAAGAGGCCTCGCGCATGCTCGCGCCGAACTCGCGCGAGCCGCTTCCGGAGATCGTCCACGGTCTTTGCCCCGTCTGTTCCGAGCGTCATTCGACGCAGAAACGTCTCGCCGCTTAAATCCCGCTCGCCTCCGCTGCGCCCATAAAAACATCCGTCACGCAGGTTTTACCGCCCGGCCATTCCGGCTCCGGCCGCATCCTCTTATAGTGATATAACTATGCCCAAGCTCAACCTCGAAACCCAAATACTGAACGAAGCGGCGCCCATGCCCAAAGAAAAAATCCTCATCGTCGAAGACGAGAAAGACCTCGTCAAAATCCTGAAGTACAACCTCGAGAAAGAGGGGTACCGCGTGGTCGTGTCGACGGACGGCGAAGCGGGCCTCGCCGCGTTCCGCAAAGAAAAGCCCGGTCTCGTGATTCTCGACGTCATGCTTCCCAAGCTCGACGGCTTCGACTTCTGCAAGATCGTCCGCCAGGAATCCAAAGTACCGATCCTGATGCTTACCGCGAAGACCGAAGAGGTGGATCGCATCCTCGGCCTCGAACTCGGCGCGGACGACTATGTGACCAAGCCCTACAGCGTCCGTGAGGTCCTCGCGCGCGTGAAAGCGATCCTGCGGCGCGTGAGCGACAGCGAGGGGGAGAAATCATTCGTCCGTGCCGGAGAGCTTGAGGTGGACCTCGAGCGTTATGTCGTGAAGGTGAAGGGTGAACAGGTCCAGCTTTCCTCGAAAGAATTTGAGTTTTTGAAGTGCCTGCTCGGCGCCAAGGGCCGTGTTCTCACGCGCGACCAGCTGCTCGAGCGCGTTTGGGGCTACGACGACGGGATGCAGATCGATACGCGTACCGTCGATCAACACATCGCCCGCCTTCGTGAGAAACTGGGTATCGAGTCTCCTCGCATCGTGACGGTCAAGAACGTGGGCTACCGAATAAAGATCGACTGATGGCGAACTGGCTCGGGCGCAAATTCTCCCGACGGCTGGCCGTCGCCTTTTGCCTCACGAGCGTCGCCGCCGTCGTCAGCACCAGCCTCCTCGTTTCGAATTATTTCCGGACGGCCTTCCTCGCCGAACTGACCCAGAGTTTGTCCACGACCGCTTCCGTTGCGGAAGCGCAGACCGACAAGACGCTGTTCACCCGCCGGGACGTCCCCCGCCTGCACGCGCTCTCCCGTTACCTCTCGGGAGCGGCGGCGGCGCGCATCAGCTTCATTGCCGCCGACGGGACCGTTCTCGGCGACTCCGCCGTCAGCCTGGAGCGCCTGCGGACGCTTGAAAACCACCGCACCCGCCCTGAAGTGGCGGTCGCGCTGGCCGGAAACAAAGCGGCCGACGCGCGCCAAAGCCACACGACGGGCGAACGCCTGCTATACGCCGCCGTGCCCGCGCGGGACGCCGGTGGGCAGATCGTCGGCGTCGTGCGCGCGGCGTATCCCCTGAAAAAAATCGAAGCGAGGATGCAGGGGATCCTTCGCCAGACGGCGTGGCTGAGCGTCGTGGGCCTGCTGATCGCCGTCGTGGTCGCTCTCGCGCTGGCATCGACCCTCAGCCGTCCCGTTCGAGACATGTCGGAAGTGGCCGCGCGCCTGGCGCGGGGTGATTACGACGCCCGCGTGGCGGTGCAAGGCGGCGACGAGCATGGCCGTCTCGCGGATACGTTGAACCTGCTGGCCAGGCAGGTTCATCTCAAAGTCCAGGAGCTGTCGCGCGACAAGAGCCAGTTGTCCGCCATCCTGTCCAACATGACGGAGGCGGTCGTGGCCCTCGACGCCGCCGGACGCATCATCGCGGTGAACCCCGCGCTCACGCGCGCCTTCGGGCTCGATGCGAGCGGGGCGCAGGGGCGGCAATTTCTTGAGGTTCTCCGGCATAACCAGCTCGACCAGGTGGTGCGCGCGGTCCTGGCGGACCAGAAAGGCCGGGTCGAAGAAGTCCGCACTTTCTCTCCGGAAGAGCGCATTTTCGAGGCGCAAGTCGCGCCGCTCTACGAATCGGAACGATTCTCCGGCGCGCTGGTCGTGCTTCACGACATCACGCGCATCCGCCGCCTCGAGCAGGTGCGCCGCGATTTCGTGGCGAACGTGTCGCACGAACTGCGCACGCCGCTGGCGTCCATCAAAGGTTTCGCGGAAACACTCGAGATGGGCGCGATCTCCGACCCGAAGAATGCCGTTGAATTTGTGAACTCGATTTCCAAGCAGGCTGACCGAATGACCGCGCTCGTTGAAGACCTACTCGACCTCGCCGCCATTGAATCGGGCGAGCGCGTGCCGCTGATTGAGCCCGTCGCGATGAAAGATCTTCTTGAGGACGTCGTTGCCGGCCTCAAGCCGCTGGCCGGCCGGCGAAATCTCGAACTTCGCTCCGACATTGCCGCCGGCCTCCCCGCTGCGGCCGGCGATCGCAACCAGCTTCGGCAGGTGTTCGTGAATCTTCTTGAGAACGCGTTGAAGTTCACGCAGGCGGGCAGCGTGGTGGTCACGGCCGCGGTGGCGGGCGACCGCCTGATGGCGAGCGTGACCGACACCGGCGTCGGCATTCCCGCGCAGGACCTCGATCGCATCTTCGAGCGCTTCTACCGCGTAGACAAGGCGCGCTCGCGCGAAATGGGCGGCACCGGCCTCGGGCTTTCCATCGTCAAGCACCTCGTGGAGACGCACGGCGGCAGCGTGCGCGTCGAGAGCTCGGTCGGCAGGGGCTCCGTCTTCACCGTTTCCCTTCCTATATATAAGGCGACGTAAGCCCCCGCGGCGTTTTGTCGCGCCGCTGTCACACGCGGCCCCGCTTTCCCTCGATCTCCGTCGATCTCTCACTCGCCCCGATAATTCATGCCACTGTCAAACAGGCTTTACCGCCGCGCTATGGTTCGCGTCGCGCGCCTCGCCTACAATCCTCCCGCACTTAAATATCGCAGAGGAGGAAGTTCATGCAGTTAAAGAAAGCAGTCAGGGGGACGTTTTTCGCCGCTCTCGCGGCATTCACCATGGCGACGCGCAGCACCGCGTTCGCCGATCCGACCGTCACGCTCAACAAATGGGTGGACGACATCAAGATCAGCGGCGACTACCGCATCCGTCAGGAATACTTCGACAAGAAGACGCAGACGCAGATTGACCGCAACCGCTCACGCTTCCGCCTTCGCCTCAACGCCGACTGGAAGCTTCCCAATAAGTTCACGGTGAAGACGACCATCGCGTCCGGCGTCGGTGAACAAGTCTCAACGAATCAATCGTTTGACAGCCTCGGTACCCAGAAGCAGCTTTGGATCGACAAGGCCTACGTCCTTTATCAGCCTTGGGACTGGGCGAAGCTTCAGACCGGTAAGATGGAAAACCCCATCTGGCGCCAGTACTCGAGCGACATCGTCTGGGACAATGACTTCAATCCCGAAGGTTTCAGCGAATCCGTCGACTTCCTCGCGGGCCCCGTGCGCATCTTCGCGACCGGCCTTCAGATGGTGGCCGACGAAGAATCCGGCTCCAACGGCGGATCGAACCAGCAGAATGACCAGTGGATGATCGGCGAGCAGGCCGGTGTGGAAGTTCGGCTTCCTTTCGAATCGCGTCTCAAAGCCGCGGCCGCCAACTACTACTGGAAATACACGCAGCTGAGCGACTACGGACAGGGCGCCGCCGCTTCCTCCAGCCCGAACCCGAACGTCAACGAAGGCAACCGCCGCATCGGCAGCGTCCTCGCTAACAACTTCAACGTCTGGGAATACACCGGCGAGCTGTCGAGCTGGGTGTTCTCCCTTCCGCTCTCGCTTCAGGCCACGTCGATCATCAACGTTGGCGCTCGCGACACGCTTCCCGCTGCGGCTGGCGCCGTGACGCAGAAGCTCAACCACGGCTACCAGGCCGGCGCGATTCTCGGCAAAGCGAAAGAGAAGAACTCATGGGAAGTCGCCTACTTCAATAAATGGGCACAGACCGAC
>JBBRXR010000192.1:0-4509 GCA_038238485.1 Elusimicrobiota bacterium
CCTGCGGCCGCGCCGGGAAGGTTCACGCTGGCGATGGGACCGTGGGAAAGCGCAGACGTGGCGGGCGCTGGCGCGATCAGCGCCGGTTTGCGCGTGACGCGCGCCAAGAACGGGCGTCTCGTCTCGCTCACGTTCACCGATGAACTGTTCATCGAGAACGCCAACGAGCCCTTCGTGCGCATCGACGAGCCGCTGCCCGCGCTCGTCAACCGCCTGGTCGTCGTGGGTACCTACCGCGACGCGCGCGGCCGGGTCTACCGTTTCACCGACGTCGGCGTGGCGGAGACGCCCGACGGCCCGTACACCTACGAGGTGCAGCTCGACCCTTCTGAATCCGGGTGCGATTACCTGAAGCGGTTCGACAAGACCCGCTCGGTGGGGTGGACGCCGGTGGGTTTCCGCTGGCGCGCCGGCCGCCTGGAGCTGCTGAAGGTCGTGGAAGGCGCCGACAACCAGGCGCCGCTCGCCTGCGCCGAACCGCCGGTGGCCGTGCTCACGCCCGTCAAACCAATCCCTTAAATTTGGCTACGATCTTCATCGGTTTCATCGGCGACTTCGTCGAAAAATTCCTGCCCTGAGGAGAAAAGTCCATGAGCGTGCAGATGCCCAATGCCGTCGGCTGGTTTGAGATCTACGTGGAGAGCATGCCGCGAGCGAAGGAGTTTTACGAAGAGGTCTTCCAGCGCACGCTCGAGAAGTTGAACGCGGAATCGCCCGAGATGTGGTCGTTTCCCATGGACATGGCGAAGTCGGGCGCGGGCGGAGCGCTGGTGCGCATGCCCGGTTTCCCGTCGGGTCAGAACAGCGTGATCGTCTACTTCAGCTGCGTGGACTGCGCCGTCGAGCAGGGGCGCGTGGTGGACGCGGGCGGCCAAATCGAGAAACCGAAAATGGCCATCGGAGAGTACGGTTTCATCTCGCTCGTCTACGATACCGAAGGCAACATGATCGGCCTTCATTCCCTGAAATAAAACCCCGGATCGGCTGTCCGACCCGGGGCCTCTCTCGATGGAGCGGTTAACCAATGGCCCGGACGACTTGCAACGCCCGGAACATGCGCGAAATTTCCTCGCCGCTTCAGTGAGAGATACGGGAGCGTGCCCGGGGTGGCCTTAGGTTTGCCTTAACGGGGGGTTAATTCGGGCGGTAGGCCTTTTTCAGAAGGAAGCGGCTGTCGCGGGCGAAACGGAACCGATAAGATGGGCCCATGATGGCGAAGAAAACCGAAGAACCCAAAAAGCCCCACGGCGGGCCCATGTCAAAGCTGGAAGTGCTCGTTCGCGGGCAGGGCCTCGAGGTCGACAAAGCGGACGTCCAGCGGCTGCGCTCATTCATTTATCAGAAGGTTTACGACCTCCTGCTCGCGGCCAGCGTCTTGGCGCAGGCGAACGGTCGCCAGCTCTTCGAACCTTACGACCTTCCGATCACCAAAGGCCTTCAGGTCCTCATCACCGAGTTCAAGACGATGGACGTGCAGATCAACCTCGGACCGCTTCTGGAAAAACTTTCCAAGCTCCCACCGCTCGATCTCGGCGCGAGCGCTCCCACGGAGGCGCTTTTGCCCGAAGTGATCGGCGCGCTGACGCTCGGCCTGGCGCGCGCGTTCAAGATCATCGATCCCAACATGGAGAAGCCGTCGGAAGCCGACTGGCAGAAGGTGGAGCAGATCTTCGACCTGCTCCTCTAGGGGGAGACGGGCCGGTTACTTCCCGGCGATTTTGGCGAGTTCCGCGCGGATTTCCTGGCTGTGCGTCTTCGGGTCCACCTTCGGATTGGCGTAAAGGATTTTACCGTCCTTGCCGATGATGAACGTGGAACGCGACGAGAACAGCATCCCTCCCACCCCGAATGCCTTCGCCACCGATTTGTCCGTGTCCGCGATGAGCGGAAAGGGCAATTGGTACTTCGCGATGAATTTCTTGTGGGACTCAACGCTGTCATAGCTCGAGCCGATAACGGTGGCTTTCAGGCCCTGGTAGGCGGAAATGTCATCGCGAAGCCCGCAGGCCTCGGTCGTGCAGCCCGCGGTGTCGTCCTTCGGATAGAAGTAGAGGACGATCGGCGCTTTCGGCAGCCAATCTTTCAAATGGAACGTCGTTCCGTCGCTGAGCGGTGCGGAAACATCGGGCGCCTGATCTCCGACCTTCGGAGCGGCGGTGGCGGCGGCGGTCATAAGCAATCCTCCCAGGAACAATGTCGCGAGTTTCATACCTCTCCTACGTTTCTAAACCTTCACCATTCCGCCGTCGACGATTAATTCTGTGCCGACCACGAAGGTGGAATCCGAAGAACTGAGAAACAGCACCGCCCGGGCAAGCTCGTCCGTCGTGCCGAATCGTTTGAGCGGCACCTGGGAGATGATCCAGTCCTTGGTGCCCTGGAGCTGTTCGGGGGTGAGACCCCCGCGGTCCAGAATGGGTGTCGTGATCGGGCCGGGACTCACCGCATTCACCCGGATGCCTTTCTCGAGAAGATCGGCCGAGAGGGTTTGCGCGAGGTTGATGACCGCGGCCTTGCTGGCGCCGTAAACGGTCGATCCGGCCATGCCGAGGTGCGCGTTGATCGAAGCGTTGAGCACGATGGCCGAGCCCTTGGGCATCAGCGGCACCGCTTTCTGGATGGTGAAGAAGAGGCCCTTGAGGTTGATCGTCATGATCTCGTCGAAGAAGGCCTCGGTGACCTGTTCGAGGGGGACGAACTTCCCGACGCCGGCGTTCACGAAGAGCGCGTCGATAACCCCGTGCGTCTTTTTAATCTGAGCGATGGCGCCGTCGATCTCGGCGAGCTTCGACACGTCGGCACGAATGGCCAGGGTGCCCGGGCCGATGTCCTTCGCGGCCGCGTCGAGCGTCTTTTGGTCACGGCCTGTGATGACCACCTTCGCGCCTTCCGCCGCGTAGGCCTTCGCCGCACCGAGTCCGATGCCGCTGTTGCCGCCCGTTACCACCGCCACTTTTCCTTCGAAGCGTCTGCTCATGATCGATCTCCTGAATTTGGGATGCCGGGTCTAACTGGAGCTCAGGCTATTCGTTCCCGGCGGCGTCCGCTTAACTTCTTCTGAAGCGCGGTTCCGCGCTGGCATTTCTGCCCGGCTCCGGTCAGAATTATGACATGAACGAGCTCATCCACTACAGCGTCGACGCCGACGATCGCATCAACTTCTTCGATCAGCCGTTCCGGGAATTCGGCGCCGAGAACACCGTGCCCGATGAAGAGGTGGCTTCCTACATGGGAAAGCCGATCAGCGCGTTTTTTGCCGGCTCCGAAACGCGGCAGATCTACAAGCTCCTTCTGGCGAAGGTGCGCTCCGGTCGGAAGCTCGCGTTTCCTTTTCGCTGCGACGCGCCGAGCCTCCGCCGTTTCCTCGTCATGACGATGGAGCCGTCCGGCGCCGGCGGAGTGGCCTTCATCACTCGGCTGCTTCGGGTTGAGGACCGGCAGCCGGTCGCGCTCCTCGCCGCCAACGTCCTGCGCAACGATGAAATGGTGCGGATGTGTTCCTGGTGCAAGCGCATCGTCGTCGACGACGCCTACGCCGAAGTGGAGGACGCGGTCATCCGCCTCAAGCTGTTCAGCGCCATGCCCATGCCCCGGATCACCCACGGCATCTGCGATACCTGCTATCGCCACGTCACCGCCGCCTAGCGCGGCTGTTCGGCGGCGACGGCCTGCAGGGCCTGGAGGATCACTTCGGGCGGCTGCGCGCCATGGATGGGGATTTCCTTCTCAATCAGGAAGAAGGGCACCCCGTTGACGCCGACGGTGCGCGCCTCGTCTTCATCGCGCCGGACCTCGGCGGCGAACGCGTCGCCCTCGATCACCGTGCTCGCCTCATCGGCATCGAGGCCGATGGCCGCGGCGAGTTTCAAAAGCGTGGCCGGATCTCCGATGTTCCTTCCTTCCGTGAAATACGCCGCCATCATCCGCTCTTCCGCCGCGCTTCCCAGCCCCTTCGTCGCGGCGAAATGCGCGAGCCGGTGCGCCTGGAATGTGTTCGCGGGCACAACACGGTCGAAATCAAAGGAAAGTCCCGCGGCCATCGCCATGGCGCTGGTCTGGTTTGAGACGGTCCTCGCCCACGCGACGTCGTGGCCGTATTTTTCCGCCAGCAGGTCGTAAATGCTCTTCGACGGGTCCCGCTCCGGGCTCGGGTCGAGCTGGAAACTCTTCCAGGTGACCTGCACGCGCCCGCGCTCGGCGAAACCGGCCAGGGCCGCCTCGAAGTGGCGCTTGCCGATGTAGCAGAACGGGCAGACGAGATCGGACCAAATTTCAACTTGAATGGGTTTCACGCGAGTCTCCATGACTAGATGATCGTATTAAATGATACGCGGAGCCTCCTCCGTGCGTTCCCTTTGGCTAACATTCCTAAAATAAAAATATGTGGAGGTCTCAATGAAATTCAACAGGACACTCTGGGCCGCGATGGCGGCTCTTCTGGTCACCGCTCCGATTGTTGCGGCGGACGCCCCGCCCGCAATGGACCCGGCCATGATCCAGGCGATGAAG
>JBBRXR010000193.1:0-4504 GCA_038238485.1 Elusimicrobiota bacterium
CGGGGCGTTTCGACCAGTGCGACCGGGACGGGGCCGAATCGAGCGCGGAACTCGATGCGGACGATCCGCTGGCCTTTTTCGCGCTGATCACGGCGAGGCCGGTGTAATTCTTGAGGCGTTCCGACCACTCGACCGTGCCGAAGAGGCTCTTGCGGCGGTAATGCACGGTCGTCGCGTCGATCGACGCGCGCTCCTCGAAAAGAAAATATTCGGCAATCACGAGGAGCACCGCGATCACGTAAGCGATGGTCAAAAGGGTGAAAATCGTGTGCAGGATCGGTATGAAGCGGCTGGCGATAAAGACCACGAAGGAAACCGGAAAGGACACGAAGAGCCAGAGAAGCACGCCATTGGCCCGCTCCGTGCGGGTGAAAGGCAGCCGCATGTTGGGCCTTTCGGTATCGGGAACAGCCGCCATGGACGACTCCGTTACTTAGCGTTCTTGAAGACGCGTTTGTAGTTGGTGTCCTTGTAGTAGTTCTCCAAGGCTTTCTTCAGTTCCGCTCCGGGATGACGGATGGATTCCATCAGTTCACGAAAGGTGAGTTCCTTGCGGAGGTACTGGCGGTGATCACGCGCGAAGTTGATACGGTCAAACTTATCGAGCTGTTTGTTCTCGTAGGCGGCCACGGCGAGTTTCAGGAGTTTCTTGTCGGCAGTTATCATACCCCATCCTACCACTTTGCGACGGGGCGAGAGTAAGGTAAACTCCACCCCGTTCGCCCGCCGTCGCGATGGAGTCCAGCGTTGTACTCCCTTCTTGCGCCGCCCCTGATCGGGTATTGCGGCGACAAACCTATTCACAAAAGAAGGAGTCTCACCCGCATCATGGACGACAATGCGCTGATCCATTACATCAATTTGAAACTCGCCGCTTTGGGCCAACCCATCTTCGGCACCGCCGCGGACGCCCAGTTCGTGAATCTGGCCCGGCCCTTGCTGCGGAATCACCAGCAGAAGAACCGCCTCCTCCGGAATTATTCCTGCCCCGCCGACTTCCGCATTGAGGAGTTCCTCAACAGCTACCTCTCCGACGTTCCGAACTCCGCGTCCGTGAAACTTCCTTCCGCTTTCGTTCTCGACCGGGCGGGCATCGCGCGCGCGCTGTCGCTGCCGCCGGACCGCGATATCTTTTCCTCCGAGCTCGGCACGTCCTATCGCGTGAAGCAGGGCGTTCTTCACAATCCGCGCAACGACCGCCGCACCACGCAGGGCGTGTTCCATGTCGCCGAGGGCGGCCTACCGATCCCCGAAGATAAGATCGCTGTCCCGAAGCCCGTGTTTGCGGCGCTCCTTCGCGCCGCGCTCCGGACACCGGACGACGCGCTCACGCTTCCCTTCACGTCGTCGCAACCCGACCAGGCGCGCCTGTGGGCGTCCCTTCTGCTTCGCCCCATTGTTTGTCCGAAGGCCGGGACCCTGACTGAGGAAAAGCGCATGGAAGTCCGTTTCTTTGCGCCGGGCTCGCTTGTCAGCAATCTTGATTTCGTTGAAACGATCTTCGGCAACGGCGGCGATCCGTTCCTCCCGGAAAACGACGCCGCGCTCGATGTCGACGGCTGGACCGGCCACACCGGCTGCGTCATTCTCGCGCCGCACCTGACCAAGCTCAAGAAGAAAGACCTCGGCCTTCCCTCCTTTGAGGAAGCAACGGAACGCCAGAAGCGCGACGGCGCCTGCTGGAAGAGCCCCGACGAGTTCTACAACGACGGCGGAGCGTTCAAGATCACCTGTCGCGACGCGCGTGGCGTGATCGTCACCATCATCGCCGACAGCTACTTCGGTTACTGCAAGAAGGAAGTGAAGACGCAGATCAGCTTCGCGGCGAACCTCTACGGTTTGGCGGAGGAAGAGCATTCGGGCGGCGCGGTCGCCTATGCCAGCTACATCCTCGGCCGCGAATTCGACGCCGCTGAATTCTCCGGAAAGAACGGCTACACGTTCGAGAATGTCGCGCGCCTCATGGGCAACGGAATCGACGTGAAAGCCGACGGTTACGGCGTCGACCGGCAGTTTCCCTCCATTATTTATGTGCCCGAGAACGCCCAGTTCGCGGTCAAGAACCTCCAGGTGAGCTGGTCGAAGAACGGCGTCCGCAAGAAGATCAAACTTCTCGCCGAACACCACTACATCCTGCCGAGCGGATACAAAGTGCGTCTGGAACGCCAGATCGGCGGCCGCAGCTGGCGACTGGTCGGCACCGTCGCCGAGGGCGCATTCTGCCACAAGCCTTCCACCGTGTCGGGTGGCGGCAAATCCGAAATCTCCAAGTCTCTCGCCTACGCGATGCTCCAGGGCCCGGTGTTCGTGCGCGACATCAAGGAAGACTTCGACGCCGTCGAAAAGATCTTCGCCCGCGACTTCACCACCGCCTCAAAGGTGGTCGACGAAAAGGCCGGACGTCCCATTCTTGACCACGAGCGTTCGCTCGGATCGGTTATCAAACTTTTCACGCCGTCCGCCGAGTACACGGACGAACACAACGCGTGGCTCAAGTCGATTCCACAAACCGTGCGCCAACTCGTGTTCGTGGTGAAGCGGTATTACAAGCCGGAATGGGAAGGCAACTGGCGCCCCCATTTCAGCGTTGACCGCATTAATGGGTTTCCGGGCAACGAGCTCAAGTACGACGACCAGAACCTGGTCGCCAACTACCTCCGCATGGGCCATGAGAAAGATGGTTCGTGGCGCATCTTCAAGGTGCGCACCGACTTCAACCCCGCCGATAAGGTGCAGGTGGAAGACGATATCACCGCGTCCGTGGTCGTTCCGCGCGAAGCGCTGGCCGACGTTAATCCCTCTACCGACAACCCGAGCGTGAAAGTCGTCACGAACTGCGAGAACATGCTCTTTCAGCGCCCCGACGACGCGATCATCCGCGGCTACGACATCCAGGCCGAGGCGGACATCGCCACGCCCAACACGTTCCTGTCCAATTGGGAGCCGCTCACGCGCAAGGCCGTGCAGGATATCGTGGAGAATGCCATCGGCTTCGCGCATTACACGGAACCGATGCGCGCCTTGCTCAAGAATTTCCTCAACGACAAGTCGCCGGCGTACGTGGTGTCCTCGTCCGATCCGCGTCTGGTGGACGGCAAGCCGTCAAAAAATCCACGCTACCTCCAGAACCGGCCCGACCGCGTGAACGCGGCCGGCACGCACCTGGCGAACGTCGGAAAACGCCTGTCGCGGGGCCTCACGGCGGACCAGCCGGTCCAGTTCTCGGTGGACGCCGTCCTCGCCGGCCGCCGCAACAACGGGCCGGACCGAAAGAATGGCATCCCTCCGCTCGCGGTCTACAGCCCGATCCACTATCAGGAATTGCCCGAGCTTTTTATGGACTTCATTTCGAGCCTCACGGGCAAGTCTCCGTCCACCACGGGCTTCGGCTCCGAAGGCGCGCTGACCAAGGGCCCGTTCAACGCCGTCTGGCCGGTCGTCGACCTCAACAACGCGCTCGTGTCGTACATCCTGACCGGGTACTCCACGTTCACCACTTCCGCCGGCACCGTCGGCCCGCGCTACCGCGTGGACCACGACATCAGCCTGCTCGTCACGGAGATCTGGTGCCGCCTGAAGGGAGACGAGCGCAACGCGCGCTACCTGATCGACAACGGGTACCTTGAGCGGGTCAACGACTTCGACCACAAGGGACGCAATATTCCCGCGAGCGTCCTGGGCTACCGCATCACCGAGCGTTTCGTGGAGCGGCTCATGGGCCGCATCTTCGAACTCCCGAACATGGTTTTCACCGAAGAGATCCTTCGTCCCGAGCTTCAGGACAAGGAGATGTTCGCCGAAGGTGTGGAAAACATCGTCGCCACGTACAAGCGCGTGGCGGAGAATTATATGGGCGACGGTTCCGTTGATGCCGCTTGCCCGCCTCTCAAGGCGCTGCTTCACATCATGGCGACCGGCTCGTACCAGGGCAAAGGCGTCAACGATCCGGAGATCCGAGCGCTCTTCACGCGCGAGAATTTGATGACCAGCGAGTGGTATGACGAGCGTTTGAAGGCGCGTCAGAAGCGCGACGCGGCCCTTTACGCCCGTTTCGTCAAACATTTATCCGAGGTCCGGGAGCGGGATGGGAATGAGCCGGCGGACGCGGAAATGAATCTCAGCGGACGTTTGGAGAAGGCGCGTCGACGGATAATTGAGATTGAGTCGCCGGAATATCTGAAACGATTGCGCGGAACGATCGGAGCCGATCCGTTTCATCTGCAACTTTTTTTAACAAAGAAAGAAAAAACACTCGCAGTAGCGCGATAAAAACGGTTACGCTGTCGTTGTAGTTGAATTAAAAACGTCGCACATCAAGGAGACATATCAACATGGCCAAAAAGAAAGCCTCCAAGAAGAAAAAGACGTCCAAGAAGAAAACGAAAAAGCGCTAGATTTTCTGGCCCTGTTGGCGACGGCCACATGGCCGTCGCCGCGGGGCCGGCGTTTTTAAAAGCACCCTTCCCTCCCTCCTTCCCCCTCCCTCCAAAGAAAAATTTCGATC
>JBBRXR010000194.1:0-4503 GCA_038238485.1 Elusimicrobiota bacterium
AGAACGCGCAGAAGTGGCAGTCCGTGTCGCAGATGTTGGTGTAGTTCGGATTCGAGTCGACGACGAAGCTGACTTCGCGGCCCGGGAGTTTCCGGTCGCGTTCCTGATGGGCCATCGCGCCCAACCACACGAGCGGCGCCTCGGTGAGGAGGTAGAGCCCCTCGGCGTCGTTGAGCCGCTCGCCGGACTGGATCTTTTTCTCGATGGCGAGTTGAAGACTCATGAGGGCGAGGAAGACAAAGACTTCAGGATCCCGGCTTCTTCGAGCAATGTGTGAAAAAGGTGCGTGGACGCGATGGCGTCGGGCGCGAGCTCGTAAACGAGATCGCGCAGGTAGCGCTCGATGACTTCGCCGGAAAGGCCGACCTTGAAGGCGGCGGCGCCGGCCACCTCGGGCAGGTTCCGCAGGCCTTTGTCGAGCGACTCGCTGATGAGCCACTCGAGACGCGTGTGGTCACCCACCGACACGGACTTGCGGATGACCCAGCGCGCGAACACGAAGGGCTTGTGGTGCCAGTTCCACCATTCATTCGCGAGGTCGGTGACGACGGTGAAAGGTTTCTCTTCCGGCGCGTTCAGGCCGGCGCCGAGCGCCTGGTCGCCGATCACGAGCCACGCGTCGTCGGTGTCCGCGAGGCCGCGCTTCATCTTCACGTCGATGCCGTAGCGCGTCTTGAAGAGCAGGGCGGCGAGCATGGCGGAGGTGGAGGTGTCCTGCGTGACGCCGATGGTGGCGCCGCCCAGTTCCGCGAACGGTTTGCGCGAGAGGACGAACACGCTGCCCGCGCGTTCGCGGCAGATGATGCCCCACTTGCCGAGATATTCGAAATCGTTCTGAAGGCGCCAGCATTCCACGAGCGGAAGCGGCCCCGCGTCGATCAGGCCTTCGCCCGCCATGCGCGCGAGCTCGCGCGGCGCACCGGGCACGAGCGTGAACGCGTCCGACGGCCAGAAGTGAAAGTAGGGCGCGGTGTTGAGATAGGCGATCCGTCCGATGTTCATGGGGCCTGCCTCGCGGCGCCGGCGGGCACCGCTTCTTCCCTGGGGTAGCGGCGCACTTCGTTGTAAAGCGCGTCGCGTTCAACGGGCACATGGTTCGATTCGCGGATCAGGTTGATGAGCCGGCCGCGCGCCATCTCGA
The DNA here is from genome assembly GCA_038238485.1 of Elusimicrobiota bacterium. Taxonomy (GTDB): domain Bacteria; phylum Elusimicrobiota; class Elusimicrobia; order F11; family F11; genus JBBRXR01. The sequence continues at coordinate 1,142 of JBBRXR010000194.1, forward strand.
GCGGAGAGCTCGCCTGCGCGGCGTGCATGATCTTCTCTTCGCCGATGGTGCCGTCGATGTCGTCGGCGCCGTAGCTCAGCGCGATCGACGCGGTGTCCTCGCCCATCGTCACCCAGTAGGCCTTGATGTGATCGAAGTTGTCGAGGAACAGCCGGGCGATGGCGATCATTTTCAGGTCGTCGACCACCGACGCCTGGCGCTTCACCACCTGCGTGGTGCCGGGCTGGTAGGCGAGGGGAATGAACGAGAGAAAGCCTTTGGTTTCGTCCTGAAGGTCGCGCAACTTCTGCATGTGAACGATGCGCTCTTCATGCGTCTCCATGTGGCCGTAGAGGAGCGTGGAGTTCGAGCGCAGGCCGAGCTGGTGCGCGGTGCGGTGCACCTCGAGCCACTTGGGCGCGCCGATCTTGAAGGGGAACAGGGCTTTGCGCACGCGCTCGGAGAACACTTCGGCGCCGCCGCCCGGCAGGCACACCGTGCCGACCGCGATCATGCGCTTCAAAATGTTCTCAATCGTCGTCTGTTCGCGGCGGGCGAAGAAATCGATTTCCACGGCCGTGTAGGCCTTCACCTGGATGTGGGGGAATTTCGCCTTGATGGCGCGGATGACGTCGAAGTACTGCTCGACCGTCCAGCCGCGGTAAAGGCCGCTCACGATGTGGACTTCGTGCAGTTCGTCGTTCAACTTCGAGAGGATCTGCTCGGTCGTCATGATGTACGCGTTCGGCCGGTTCTCTTTGGTGGCGTAGTCGCAGAAATGGCAGGAGAGGACGCAGATGTTCGTGGGGTTGATCTGGCGGTTCATCACGAAGGTGGCGCGGTCGCCGGTCTTCTGTTCCTTGACCCAGTTGGCCATGAAACCGAGACCGTGCACGTCGTCGGAACGGAAGAGGACCGCCGCGTCCTCGTTGGTGAGGCGCGTGCCGTTCTGAACCTTGCCCCACAGGGGAAGCAGCGATGTGTCGGAGATGAGAATGTCGGACTCCTTACCGAAAGCCGTATTCGTTCCAGCGGCGGTCGACGCGTTGGATGATCTCGTCGGTCATCACCAGCGGTTCCGGGTAGCCGGGTTTCATCGTCGCGTCGATGTACAGCGGACCGCGGTAGACCGGGTGGCCGCCTTTGAGCTCAACCGAATGGAAAAACGTGTCGCGTGCGCAGTCAAATCGGGTGAAGATGCCCCAGGGCAAAAGGACCCGGTCGTCGAGCGGAACGTCCGGGCTGACCGCCGCGACCAGCGAAACCGCCGGCATCGACGGTAAATTTATCATTTTTTCCAGTATTTCCCGTCCGTTTCCCTCCACCTGCACGGCCAGGAGGGCATCTTCGAGAACCCGGACGTCCTTGATGCGGGGGTCCAGGCGTCGAATGGCCTCAATATCCACCTTTCCGCCGGTGAGATGGCCGGGTTTCCGCCCGCCGCCCGTCGCATCGATGATCATCTTCGAACCGAGGTTCATCTGGCCGCTCGTGAAGTCGAGCGTGTCCATGGAGGTGCCGGGCAGAAGCAGGAAGTCATCGGCCGGATCGAAATTCGCGCGGATGGCGCGCAGCACGTCCGTGAACTTGCGGGCGTTCACGTCCGGGTCGACGAGGACGACGACCTTGGTGAGCGACAGCTGGCCTTCGCCCAGCGCCCAGAGGCCGGTCTTCACCGCTTCCTTCGCGAAGCGTTGCTTCACGCTGATGGCGAGCAGATTGTGGAAGCCGGCTTCCATGTACGCCCAGAGATCGATGATCTCGGGATGCATCACCTTGAGGAGCGGCAGGAGCATCTCTTGCACCGCGTCGCCGATCACCTGGTCTTCCTGCGGCGGCTTGCCGACGATGGCGATGGGAAAAACCGCGCCGTCGCGGTGCCAGATGCGGTCGATTTTGAAAATGGGGAAATCGGCGGCGAGGGAGTAGTGGCCGAAGTGGTCGCCGTAGGGACCTTCGCGCCGGCGTTCGTTCGGGGGCACGGAGCCTTCCAGAATGAACTCGGCTTCCGCCGGCGCCGAAATCGAACCGAACTCCGTCATGCGCGTGCCTTCGCCGCGCAGGAAACCCGCGAAGGCAATCTCGCTCAAGTTTTCAGGCAGCGGCAGGATGCCGCACATCATCAGGATCGGATCGGCGCCGAGCACGACCGCGACCGGCAGGGCCTGCCCCTTCGCCTCGGCCTGCTGGTAATGGAAGCCGCCGCCCTTGGCGATCTGCCAGTGCATGCCCGTCTCGTGGCCATTGTAGACGTGCATGCGGTACACGCCCACGTTCGACTTGCCGTCGTTCGGGCTGCGCGTGAGCACGAGCGGGAAGGTGATGAACTTGCCGCCGTCGCCGGGCCACGACTGCGCGATGGGAAGTTTTCCGAGGTCGGCCGGCTCGATGCGGTTCTTCTTCACGGGGCCGGACGCCTTGTTCTTCGGGCCCATCGCCAGGATGCGTTTGACGGTGGGGAAATTCTTCAGGATGGCCGACGGCGACGGCGGCATCAGGCTCTCGGCGAAATGCTTGAGCTCCTCGCCCACGGCCGCGGGCTTTCGCCCGAGCGCCCACTCGATGCGCCGCGCCGACCCGAGCACGTTGATGAGCAGCGGGAAGGTCGACCCGGTGACATTTTCGAACAGGAGCGCCGGTCCGTCTTTCTGCACGGTCCGAATGGCGATCTCGGAGATCTCGAGAACCGGATCGACCTCCACCTTGATGCGAAGGAGGTCGCCCTTCTCTTCTAGAAAGGAGATGAACGATTGAAGACTGTGAAAGGGCATTACAGGCGGTCGGCGCGCCAACCGGGGGCGGTGGGGAGGGAAAGCGTGGCGAGCATGTGGTCGACGAATTTTTCCACCGATTCCTCGATGGTGCCCGGCTTGAGATAGAAGGCGGGCGAGAGCGGCATGATGGTGACGCCGAGGCGGGCGAGCTTGAGCGCGTTCTCGAGCGCGACGGCCGAGAGCGGCGACTCGCGCAGGGCGAGCAGCATGCGGCGGTTTTCCTTGAGCGCCACCTCCGCGATGCGGGCGACCAGGTTCTCGCCGAGCCCGATGGCGATACGCGAGAGCGTGGTGACCGAGCACGGCACAATAACGTACTGGTCGAAAGGCGTGGAGCCGGACGCGAACGGCGCGTTGAAGTCGTCGCCGGAGAAAACGCCGGCGCAATCGTTCGCCAGGTCCTCGGGCGTGAGTCCGGTTTCCTGAAAGAGCACCGCCTTGCCCCAGCGCGAGAAGACCACGAATTTTTCACCCGGGCAGCGCTTGAGGAACTCCACGCCGACCGCCGATCCCGACGCGCCCGTGAACGCAATGATGGTTCTCATCTCAGACTCCTTTCAGACCCGACAGCACGAAAAAGAAATCCACGCCGGCATGCCCGAACTGCGC
>JBBRXR010000195.1:0-4482 GCA_038238485.1 Elusimicrobiota bacterium
GAAGGTGTCTTAAATCAGATCGGAAGGGGGAAGCAGAATGAGAAAACTAATGGCAGCTCTTGCCATTGTTCTTGTTGCAGGATTGCCCGTGCGCTCGTGGGCGATGCTGGGTTTCGAAAACATCACATACGACGGATCTCTCGAAGTCAGCGGAGTGAACGCCGACAACGAAGTGGATCAGAATGACGGTCAGTCGCCCAGTGACTCACACAGCGACGTCGACACGCGCGTCCGGATCGGCATGAATGCGCCGATCACCGACGATGTGTCGGGACGCCTCGAGTTCACGCGCGTTGGTTCACGCTGGGGCCGCAACTTCAGCGGCACCGCCGGCGGAGCGAACAGCCTGAACGACGAAGAGTCCAACATCAAGGTCAACAACGCGTTCTTCGACATCACCCTCTGGGGATGGCGCTGGCGCGCGGGCCGGCAGTACGTCGGCAACGAGGGCGACCTCGTTTGGTTTATCGGCCCCCGGCAGGATGACATCCTTTCCCTCGACGCGATCGACGGTCTGGACGTTCGTCGCGCCTGGGACAGAGTGATCATCGATATCTTCGGTGGCAAAGCCCGCGAAAACAACGTGCAGGGCTCAGCCAACGATGCCGGCCAGGTCAGCCTCAAGAACCTGACCGCCACGTTCCCGAACGTCCTCCCGAACAGCAACATCTGGGCGGGCGCGATCTGGGGATCGAACACCAACGGAACCAACACCAGCGATAGCACGAAGCTTCAGATCTATCGCGTGGGCATCAACGGCGGCATTCGTGAGAACTGGTTCACGTACCGCGGTGAAGTGCTCGTCAACGGTGGCGAATCCAATGCGGCCGTTCCGTTCGGTGGTTCGAAGGTCAAGTTCAAAGGTAAGGCGTTCGACTTGGGTGCTGGCCTCAACCTCGCCGAAACCGGCGTGGGCGGCTTCGCCTTCGGCGGCGACTTCCTGTGGACCTCCGGCGACGACAAGGCCGACAATGACGACAAGTCCTTCCGCGATCTCAATGCGGTCGGCGTCGTCAGCACGGACCGTTACTACGGCGAAATCTTCGGCCGCAGCAACGTCCTGTCGGGTCTCCCTCTCGGTGAGGGCGTCGACACGGGTAGCCAGGGCACCGGCTACACCATCATCCACCTCGACGTGCTTTACAAACCGACCTTCGCTCCGAAGGGCTGGGCACGTCTCGACTACTACAACCTCGGCGCGAGCGAAAGCTCGTTCAACACCGGCCTAACGACGATCAACACTGGCGACTACGGCTCCGAGTGGGACCTCACCCTCGGCTACCGTCACTCCGACAATGTTGGCTTCGAAGCCGGCTACGCGATGCTGACGCCGGACGACGCGATCACGGGCTCTGCCCCTGGCACGCCGGACGACAACATCACGAAGTGGTTCGCGCGCACCAAGATCGCTTGGGGCACCGCGGCAGCCAAGTAAGACTAAATCTTCACGAGAAAAACCCCTCCGTCCGGTTCCGGGCGGAGGGGTTTTCTTTTTTTCGCCGTTCCATTCTGTTACAATCCCCGCGTCCTTTATGAAACTCCGATCCGCCCTTTCCGCCTCAATCGCGTTCTCGCTTCTTCTTCTTTCGCCCGCGGCCCGCGCGGCGAACTCCCTGTCGCTCGGCGCCGATTATCTCCTGCGCGGCGTCACGGTCTCCGAGCGCGAGAACACGACCAAGCGCCTTTCCTATTACGACCAGCAGTTGAAGGCCTACCTCATCACCGATTTGAGCAAGGACGTCGAAGCCACGGTTCGCGTGCAGTCGATCACGCCATGGGGCCTCGAGAACGCCTCCACCACCTTCACCACGCGCTACCCGAACTCGCAGGGCAATCTCTGGCTTCAGAACGCGTTCGTCCGGTTGCCGAACATCTGGGACGACCGCGTGATCGCCACCATCGGCCGCCAGCCGATGCGGTGGGGCGACGGACTTATCCTGTCGGACGACGATCTCGGCTTTGACGCGCTGCGCCTGCAGTTCAAGAGCCCCTGGCGCTACCTGCCCGTCGACTTCGATGGCTTCACGGCCAAGATCAATGAAACGCTTCTGACCACGAACGACACCGACCTCCACGGCCTGGTGATGGGCTTCGACCGCAATCTCACCCGCTGGGAATTCATGGGCTTGTGGGAGAAAGCGGGCAACGTGGGTGCGTACGAAGCGGGCGCGGAAACGGCGCCGGTGACGGCGCAGAAACTTGACCATCTGATCTACGGCGCGCGCGCCCGTGTGAACCTGAAGGACGCGTATTTGAAGGGCGAGTATTACGTCCAGACCGGCAGCGTGAAGCGGCCCGGGGGGAAGGACATCAATTTGAAGGGAAGCGCCTACGCGCTCGGCATCGGCGGCAAGCAGAACTCCACGAGGTGGGGACGCTTTGGCGCGCAGCTCGATTACGCGGTGGGCAGCGGCGACGATCCGAGCACCCCGGGAGACGACGAGTCCTTCCGCGCGAACTTCGCGCATCGCTGGTCGGGACTCGAGCGCTCCGGCTGGGGCAAATACGCGGCGGCCAATTTCTCCGACATCCGGTCCTCGACATCGCCGTTCGCGAACGCCAGCGGAGCCAACTCCGGCCTGCCGTCCGGCACATCGGGAATCCAGACCATCAATTTCGCGATCGATGCCACGCCGTGGTCGCAGTGGACTTTTTCTTTCGCCTACCTGACGTTCAAGGCTCAGAAGAACCTGGTGGGCAAGAAAGACCTGGGAACGGAATTCGACTATGGCGTCGAGTACCGCTTTTCGGGTCTCGTGACGATGCGCGGTTCTTATGCGACCTTCATCCCGAAGGGCGCGTTCAACGAAGTCACCCGCACGAAGGCGTCGATGGGCGCCTTCGACGTTGACCTCCGCTTCTAAACCCTTCTCCGGGTCCCGCCACTTCCACTCTCAGACCGCCTCAGAACGCCTTACGCGCGCGGATGCGCCTTCTCGTAGACCTTCCTCAGCCGTTCCGTCGTCACGTGCGCGTAGATCTGCGTGGTGGCCAGGTTCTTGTGCCCCAGCATCTCCTGGACGCTTCTCAGGTCGCAGCCGGCGTTAAGAAGGTGCGTCGCAAAGGTATGCCGGACCACGTGCGGACTGACGCGGCGTGTTACGCCGGCCTTTTTCGCGGCGTCCAGAATGATCATGTGCATGGCCCGGCTGGTCAGGCGCGTGCGCAACTTGAGGTTGATGAACACCGGCCGGGCGTGAGACGCCGGCGACGAAATGGACTCGCCCCGCGCCTTGAGATAATCCTTCACGGCCGCCAGCGCCGCGTTTCCGACCGGCACGATGCGCTCCTTGTTGCCCTTGCCCACCACGCGGACCGTGCCGCTCCAGAAATCAATGTCTTCCACGTTCAGGCCCTCGGTCTCGGCGACCCGCAGACCCGATGAATAAACGAGCTCGATCCACGCCCGGTTGCGAAGCGCGGCGAGGGGGGAGGGCACCTGGCAGATGGACACGATGATGTCCGATATCTCTTTTTCGGAAAGGAAATTCGGGATGCGGAATTCCCGGCGTGGCGTCGCCAGGTGAATCGCCGGATTGTCTTTCAGTTTTTCGGTGATCATGAGGTGCTTGAAGAAGGTCCGGAGCGACGCGCCCTTTCGGATCAGGGATGCGTTCTTGAGGTCGGTTGAACGAAGCATGGCCAGGTACCCGCGAAGGACCCCACGGTCGACCGATTCGAGGTTCGTGGTCCGGTCTTTGAGGTAGGCCCCGAATGCCGTCAGGTCGGAATTATAGGCCCGGACGGTCGCCGGGGAAGCGTGCCGTTCGCGAAGGGTTTTCAGGAACCCGGCCAGCAGAAGATCGAAGTCCATGACTCCTGTAACCTAGCTCTTTTTCGGCGTCTCCAACAAACGCGGCGCTTCGCGCCGCTTCGAAAAAGCGAAGTCACCGAAAGCGCGATTCCAGCGTGTCCAACCATTAGAATCGCCGAATTTACCCATTCCCGGTAACTTCCGATAATAGATATTATGATGCTATATATAGTACGTCCGCCACGGTTAACATTCCACCCATAGGCCTCACGTGTCATCCGAAAATACGCGCTGATCAATAACAAGTAATGGTCAGCGAATAGAGATTTTAACTTTCTTAAAGTTAGCACGCCGGAGCGATCGACGAAGATAATCGGGCGCGGTCACGATTTGCGATTTTGGGGTGTCCAGGTATCCCCAAATCCGGATTTGGGCTCTGGAATGGGGCCAGTCGAGAAAGACCATGAGACGCCCGGAGGCGCAGGTGGGCCGGGAGCCGCGGAGCATCGAAACCGCTGAAGCGGGAGGTCGGGCCCCCCAAAACGGCCGTTTTTCAAATCCGGTTTTCAGGGTATCCGGATACCCCCCAAACGCGATTTGAAAAATCGGGTTGGAAGCTCAAAAGGCCATGCGCTGGAGACTTGACCGCGGGCAGGGGGAGAGCCTGAAACGGATGGAGGGCCCAAAGACAATGAGACGTTAAAACAGGAGAAAAAGAGGAGCGGCCC
>JBBRXR010000196.1:0-4476 GCA_038238485.1 Elusimicrobiota bacterium
GGAGGCACTCTTCGAGAGCACCCAGCTCGGGAACTGGAAGATGCGTTTGTAGATCTCGAGCGGGTAGGCGAAGAGGAGCGCGAAGGTTTCGGCTTTCTGGATGGCGATGCTGCGGGGAACGAGCTCGGCGAAGACCACCTGGAAATACATGATGAGAAGGAACGAGACCGCGGTGCCCACCACATGCGCGTGCGCGCCGATCCATGCGTTGCCGTCGAAGAAGCGGATAATGAATTCAGACGCTGCGGGCTCGCCGAGCCAGCCGAGGCCGAGCGTGGACATCGTCACGCCGATCTGGATGGCCGACAGGTAACTTTCCAGCTTGCCGAGAATCTTCAGCACGAGTCCGGCGCGGTTCACGCCCTGGGACAGCATGACTTCCATGCGGGCGGGCTGCGTACGGACCAGCGAGAACTCGGCGAGCACGAAGAAAACGTTCAGCGTGAGGAAGACAAGCGAGGCAATGAGCGGAATGGTCATGTCGGGACAGGGATACTACAAAGGTTTCTTCGCACTTTGATTTAATGGCGGCCATGAAGAAACCCGCCGTCCTCCTTGTGATTTGCTGTGCCGTTCTCGCGCCGTTGAGGCCTGCGATCGCCGCTGAGGCCCCCATTTCCCGAATCGTCTTCGGGTCCTGCGCCGGGCAGGATCGCCCCCAGCCGTTCTGGGTCCCGATCAACGCGCTCCAACCCCAGCTCTTCGTTTTCCTGGGAGACAACATCTATGCTGATACCGTGGACCCGGTGATGCTGAGGACGCTTTACGGGAAACTCGGCGAACAGCCGGGATACCGGCGCCTCCTCCAGTCCGGGACCACCGTGATGGCCACCTGGGACGATCATGACTACGGCTACAACGACGCCGGCGCCGAGCACCCGCGCAAAGTCGAGTCTCAGCGCGAGTTTCTCAACTTCTTCGGCGTCCCGGCCGATTCTCCCCGCCGCAAGCAGGCCGGCATCTACAACGCGCAAACCTTCGGCCCGGCCGGACAACGCGTCCAGGTGATCCTGCTCGACATGCGCTACTTCAGAACGGCCCTGCAGAAGGTGAAGAACGGCGCGTACGCCCGGCTCGAGAACCCCAAGTCGACGTTTTTGGGCGAAACCCAGTGGGCGTGGCTCAAGGAACGTCTGCGTGACCCGGCGGACGTCCGCTTCATCGGCTCGAGCATTCAGGTCCTGGCGGACCAGCATGGGTTCGAGAAGTGGGAAAACTTTCCGCTGGAACGCGCGCGGCTTCTCAACGAGATCCGCGCGTCAAAGGCAACGGGCGTGATCATCCTGAGCGGGGACCGGCACCTGGCCGAGATTTCGGTCATGCGGAGTGGAGCCAAAGGCGGCGTGGGGTACGATCTCTATGACGTCACCGCGAGCTCCTTCAACAAACCCTACGAGCTCAGCAACAAAGGGCCGGTCGAAGCGAACATGTATCGGTCGGGGGCCGTTGTGAAGGACGCGAATTTCGGTGTCGTGAATATCGACTGGCACCGTCCGGACCCGCTGATCACGCTGGAAGTGCATGATTCGACGGGAACGCTGCGGCTGAGCGAGAGCGTTCCGCTGAGCCGCCTGCGCCCGTGATCAATAGAGGCGGTCGAGAACTTCCCGAAAGGTGGGATCTTTCGCGACGATCCGCTCACGAACCGTCTTCCAGAACGTCTCCTGCCGCCGGAAAACCTCCGGGGCCGGCGTTCGCGCCTGCCGCGTCGGCCGGTTGATGAGAGCGGTCGCCCGGGGCGCCGTGTTCTTTTCCAGTAGTTCGTTTTTCATGGTCAGGTTCCTCATTACGTCCAAAACAGGGCCTTGTTCGCTGAATAAAAAACCCACTCGCCGTTTCTCGGGGAGTGGGTTCCGGTGAAGCCGGTGAGTCGAAAAACTACATTCGACGCCCATCCCGAGAGCGGGAACAGCGAGACATATGCGAAGCGGCATAAAGAAATTGTACGGGCGCTTTCATGGTAATGACGTTAACGAGGGTTTTCATTCGTAGTTCCACCCTCTCCTTATAGCGAATTTCGGCAAACCAATCAAACAGCTCAGTGCAGATTCGTGCCGGGAAAATAGCCGGACAGGATCTCTTCGTACGACGCGCCGTCCTCCGCCCGCCCCGACGCGCCCGACTGGCAGAAGCCCACGCCGTGGCCCCATCCCGCGCCGTAGAAAATAAAGGCCTGCGTCTTGCCGTCGCGCACGACCGTGTCGACCACGAACATGTCGCTGCGCAGCGAATTCAGGCCGAGATACTTCCGGATCTCGAACTCGCGCGTGAGGATGACCTCGTTCTTCGTGCCGATGATCCGCACCCGCTGAACCCGACCCGACGTGGCCCGCTTGAGGACGAGGATTTGCCGCACGCGGCCGACCCGCCGCTTTCCCGCGAGCTTCTCGGCAATCATGTCGGCGGGAATGATGCGCACCCACCGGTATTCCCCGTTCGACACATACTGCGAGGCGGCGCAGTAAAGGTCGGGTTGCTGCTGCATCCACCGCCGCCATTCCCACGGCGACGACGGCAGCCGGACGTCCGGGCGCGCGTCGCTCACCGACGACCAGTAGGCGACGTCGCCCCAGCCCGCCTGGGACCCGCGCTGTGTCATGCCGCCACAGTTGGAGGAAAAAACGGTGTGGCAGATCTCGCCGTTGAACATGAGCAGGCGCCCCCGCGTGGCGTCGACGGCGGTGCGCACCTTCTCGCTTTCCACGCCGACGCCCGCGTAGACCTGGCAGTGCTGATCGTCGCAGAGGTCATAGTCATATTTCTTGTGCAGATGAAGCGAGCGCGCGCGCAGCACGCCCACGTTGCGCGCCATCACGGCCTGCGCCTTGAGCGCCTCGAGCGGCCAGGCCACGGGCATCTCCGCCGCCAGCACGCCGTAAAGGTATTCCTCGACGGTGACGATGTTGATCACGATGAGGCGCTTCGTCTTCTTGTCGGCGACGATCTCGAAGTCCCCGCGAAATTCGCGGTCCGACATGCCGCCCCACGACGTGCCGGGCGAATAGGAAAGCGTGTTGATGATCGTGGTGCCGGTGTTCCGGTCGGCCAGGCGGAGGAGGATGCGATCACGGAACGTCGCCCGCGGCTGGCCCCGGCTGTCGGCGATCTCCGCGGAGCCGTCGCTGTTGATCTGGATGGTCCACACCTCGTGACCGACGCCGCGCGCGATTTCCGTGGACGTCTTCATGTCAAAAACCGTGAACGGAAGCGACGTGCGGAAGCTGATCGTTTTCTTGGCCGTCGGCGCGCCGCCGGCGTCGGTCCCGATGCCCACGCGGATGACGCCCATCGTGCCGATTTCGGACACGGCGGGGATCGGCGTGAAGTTTTCGATGCGGTGGGGCGGAAGAATTTCGCTCGGCTTTTTGGTGAGCCGGGAGGAGAGGCGTTCCATGCCGCTGAGCGCCGCCTGCGTTTCGAAGACGTAGCTCGTGCGGGTGTATTGCCGCCAGGCGTCGTCGTAAAGTTTCATTTTCTCGAGGAGCGCGGCCAGGCGCGGGCGAACTTCCACGAAATGCGAGTCGGTCTTGATCGCGCTCTCATAGGAAGTGACGGCGAGGTCGTTGTTGCCGAGTTTCTCGAGGGCCACGCCCAGCAGGTAATGGGCCGCGGACATCTTCGGCTGCTCCGCGGTGAGCGTGCGGAGCTGATCGGCCGCGGCGGAATTCTTTCCGAGATCGATGAGCGCCATCGCGCGGCCGAGCGACGCGAACGGGTCGGGTTGCTCGCCGGCGGCCGCCTGGTCAAAGAGCTTGCGCGCCGCCTCGACGTCGCCTTCGTTCATGCGCGCCCACGCCAACTGGACGAGGAGGCCGGGGCCGCCCAGGCGGCCCTTGCGGGCCTGCTCGAGGATGGCGATCGCTTCCTTGTGACGGCCGAGTTCCTGGGCCACGACGGCCGCGTTGAGAGCGGCCTCGACGGACGGATTGGAGTTGAGAACGGCCCGGTAGGCCTGGAGCGCCTGCTCCGGCTGACCGCTGAAATAGAAACGGTTGGCCTGCTCCAGTGAAGCGGCGCGCGCGGGCACGGCCAGAAACGCTGCAAGCACGACCGCGGCCGTGAAAGAAGAAATTCGCATGGGCGCCATCTTACTATCCAAGCATCGGTACAAGAAAAAAGCCCGTCCGGCCATATCGACCGGACGGGCTTTTTAAGTTTTTCGCTGCCTTTAGCTGCCGACGGCGATCGACGTCGCGGACGTCGGGTCGTTGGCGGCCGGGGTGATCGTCACGGCATCGCCCTTGGTGAGCGCCGACAGGGAGGCCTTGTGGCCCTGAACCTGGACGGCGGCGCCGGCCTTGAGCTTGTAGCTCGACAGGTTGCCCTGCGCGTCACGGATGGTGACTTTGCGGCGAGCGGCGTCGATCGAATCGATCGTGCCCTGCACTTGGCCGGCGAGCGTCGCGCCGGTGGCGGTGCCCGCTCCGGTGGTCACCCCCGAACCGCCCGCGTCCTGCGACGGAAGCTCAGCGGGAA
>JBBRXR010000197.1:0-4476 GCA_038238485.1 Elusimicrobiota bacterium
GAAACGTCGCCGTAAATCTGCAGGGAATAAATGTCGTTGCGAAGGTCGTTGGTCAGCCGCACCGAGTCGCGGGTCTCTGTCTTAGAAAACTCATAGCGCGGGGTGTAGGCCCAGGCGTGGAACGGAACGCGCGCCTGGAGGGAGTAGTTCACGGTGTCGGTTTTCGTGGTGAGCTGATTGGTCACGAGGTTGTCCTCGCGCTGGTGGTTCAAGTTAAACGTCGTCGACACGTCGAGCTTCTTGTAGAGCTGAAACTGATAATCGGAGCCGTAACTCTGGGCCAGCGTCTTGCTGACGGAGAACGTTTCGGTCTTCCGGAGGTTGTCGCGGAAGACGAGCCGCGAGGAATCGATGACGCGCGTGACGCCGAACATGTCCTCTATGTCGCTCATGGTGGCGACGAGGTCCGGGAACGTGGTCGACTTCGTCCTGCGGGTGGTTCCGGTCGTTTCGGCATTTTCCGTCGAAATCAGGTAATTGCTCGTCAGCGAGATGGATTTCAGCGGGCGTACACGCGGGCCGTCGAGACCGTAGGCGGACAGCGGATGCCATGCCACGTTCTCGCGGAACGTGCGGCGGTCGGTACGATTCGCGCGAATCGCGGTGCTGCCCGCGGTCGAGGTGCTGAGCGCCAGGGGATCGCCGAGCCAGAGTTTGCTGCGCCACCGGAAGCCCTCGGGCATGTCGTTGTACGTGTCGCCCGCTTCGATGCGGTAGCTCGTATTGAGGTTCATCGAATTCAAAAGCTTATTTCGCTTCAGGACCTGGTTCACCTGGATGGCGGCCGACACCTCGCCGTCGCTGTTGCGCGTGATGTTCTTGAGCGTGTAGGCGGTGGTATTGGACAACGTGGGCAGGTTGTTCGTTTCCGTTCCGGTGACCGAGTAGCTGTAGCGCGGATCGAGCCATTTCAGCAGTTTCAAATTGCCGGACGTCGCGACGGTCTGCGATAACGAGCGCGGCGTCACGCGTCCGTTGATCGAGCCGACGAGTGGCTGGGAACTGAGCTCGTCGGTACGGAAGTCGCGGCGCTCCGATTCATTGACCAGCTTGTAGGTCGGGTTGAAAGTGAACCCTTCCCACGGACGGAAGGCCAGGCGCGCTTCACGCTCGTCGCGGAACTGCGTGATGTTCGTTGAAGAAAACGGCGAGGTCGAGATGCTGAACTGGTTCAACCGTTCAAGGCCTGGGAAACGCAGCTTCGTGGTCCGATGCGAGTAAAGAACGGTCATCGAGGTCGGAATGGGGCGGAATGCGAGCCCCTTGCCAGGAAGCAGATCGAACGTGGAATTCGGCGCGTACGTGGCGCCGACATTCACCGTGTCGGCGCTCTCGCGGCGCTGCGTGATCGTGTTTTCCGTGCGGTCGTTGTTGTAGCTGAAGTCCACCACCGGCAGCCGGGGAATGATGAGCTTCGCGGTGGAAATGTTGTTCACGTGGTCGACGCGGCCTTCATCGAGGAACGAGACGAGGGCGTTCGTATTCGAGCGGAACGCCGAGGGCGTGATCGTCTTGTCGCGGGACGTCTTGTAGGTCATTGGAAGGAACGTCAGGCGGTTGAAATTGAGGTACGCGTCCTGCCGCGTGCGGTCCTGGTTTGTGATGGACGTGGTTGGCGTCTGCCAGTTTCGGTCCACGTCCCGGAAGTTGCCGCCGAAGTCCATCCACTGCGCCCAGCTCGAATCGAAGGAATATCGCTTGGCGTGACCCGTCCGCTCGTGCGGCTGCGTAACGTGGATCTCGTTCACCCATATCTGGTTGCGGATTTCCGCGCCGGTGTCGTTGCGCACGCCCATACGAATCTGCGCGACCTGCGTCAGGTTGGGCGCCGCGCCGGCGCGTGAAATGGTGACGCCCGGGGTCTGGGACTCCCACGTGTCAGGCGTGCCGTCGCCGTTATTGTCGACCTGCTTGAGCACGACCAGGAGCCATCGGTCATCTGGAATATTGTCAACGGCGATGGACGCGCGCTGGAATTCGGTCTCCGATCCGGCATCAAAGAAGAATACGCCGCCGCTCGTTTTCCCCGAAAGATTGATCGGCTTTCTCAGGAAAAAGCGGAGGAAGTCGTGCTTCGAAAAGTCGCGGGGCGCCGAGTAAGCGTTGCGGGTGGTCGCGAAAGTGCCGGAAGAAAGCCGGTAGTCGAGCGCCAGCGCCTGCTCCTTCTGGTCGTTCGCCGGGAGCGCGGCGCCGTAAAGGTCGGTATAGGTTGGGTCGCCGAACATCGACACATAAAAACCCGCGTCGTCCTTGTTGTTGACCGCGCGGACCGTCATCGTGCTGGTGAACGTGGGCGTCGAGATCGTGGCCGGTTCATACGTATTCCCCACCATCGAAATACGCGTGATCGTGACCTTTCCGCTGCGCGGCGTGCCGGCGTTGTTGTTGCGAAGCGTGACGCGGATCTGACGGACGGAGGTGAGCCGCGCCTTTTCTTCTGGCGTCAGCGAGTTTGTGTCGATCGGAATCTGGAAGAGGCGGCGCGAGGTGGAGCCGAAATTGAGATCGGTAAACGTCGTGCCCGTGGAGTCGGTCTGCGGCGTCGTTCCGGAAAGGTAAAAGATCGGCTGGTTGATGAAGACCGGGAGATCCTGGGTCGTCAACACCCGGTCGTTGTTCAGGTCTTCGGTATCGAGGCGCGCGTTGTTGGCGCCCACGACGACGTGCGTATCGTCGCCATTTCCGGTGATGAGGTCGGGGCCCGGGCCATCAAAGCTATACCCGTTGTCTTCGCCGAGGTTCAGCGTGTTGTCAAAGGGAATGGTGTCTTCGGTGTCGAGGACGCCGTCGCCATCGGCATCTTCGTTGAAGCTGCCGAACTCGACGAGGAACTCGACGCCCGCCCCCTGCCCCGGCGGGACCTCGAGCTCGACTTCGAGCGTGGTTTTTTTCGAGAAGTCGCGGCCGGACTGGGAAAGCGTGGTGACGAGCGATTCCTGTTCCTGCGTCGCGGTGTTCTCGGTGTTGAGGGCGTAAACGACCTCGAGCGCCTTTTGAGTGGCGTTTTCATCCGACGGGTCGGTCGTGTGGACGTCGGCGTCTCCCCATCGAAGATGGCTCGCCAGGTTTTCCCGCCCACGGAAGTCGTCGACGCGGTTCGAAGCATTGAACGGAGCAAAGTTCGGGTTCGACGCGGGCTGCCAAATGTCCTTGAGCAGCGTGGCCGTGTCGTCCTGCTTGATGCCTTCCATGGAATCGATGATGGCCTTGCCGAACAGATTCGGATTCTCGGCGGAGCGCGCCGCTTCAACGCCGATGTTTGTGGTCACGGGCATATCGCCGAACCGAAGCCCCTTCACCTGCGTGTCACCTTCGGTCACGAGGAGGCTGGCCGGCGTCGAGCGCACGTCCGGCGGGCCCGTTGGCTTGGCCGCGAAATTGTAAAGCACGGTCGAACCGGCGTTCCAGCTTTCCATCTTCACGCCGCCTTCCGTGCGGTTCGAGATGATGTCGTACGTGCCGCGCGCACCCACGAGCGTTTCGCCCAGCGTTCCGCCGAACGGCGCGAACTCGTAGGTCACTTCGATGACCGTGGATTCGCGGATCAGGTCCTCATTGAAGAACGTGATGATGCCGATGTCATAGTCGATGAAGTAATCGATGTCGCGCGCGACCTTCCGGCCGTCCACTTCAACGGTT
The DNA here is from genome assembly GCA_038238485.1 of Elusimicrobiota bacterium. Classification (GTDB taxonomy): domain Bacteria; phylum Elusimicrobiota; class Elusimicrobia; order F11; family F11; genus JBBRXR01. Next base: position 3,640 of record JBBRXR010000197.1, read on the forward strand.
TCCGACTGCAGGACGATGTTGGGGCGAAGGGTGTAGGTGCGGAGGATTGACTGGTACTCAAGGGAGAATACCGCCTGCAGCGGGCTGCCTTGATTGACCGTCGTGGCGTACACGTCCGGGAACGGCAGGAGAGACCGAAGCTCGAAGATGCCGGTTTCGAAGCGCATATCGATGGTGTCGGGATACCGCTGGACCGGAGAGAGCGTGTCGCCGATGGCGTTCTCGCGGTTCTTGTCGAGGACCCGAAGCTGGAAGTTTCCGAGGCCGTTGTCGCGGACGATGTTCTTGGATCCCGCCGAATAGAAGGTTTTTATTTCCTGGCTGACCGGCTGCGGTTCCGGGTTCTTGTCTTTGATCAGGATGGCAACGCCGCCGGCGACGAGGTTCTGGATACGCTCGCCGCTGGCGATCGTGTAGTCCATGGCGACGCGAGCGTCCTCGGGAACGGGGTTCGTGAAAGTAAGAATACCGCGGAGGCGATCGATGCTGAAGTCCACGCCGGGCGACATCTGGCGCATGCGGATGGAAACGGTGGTCGTGAGCGGCGCCGTGGCATAGGCGACGTTCAGGACGTTGGCCTGAGGGTTCGTGGTGTTATCTTCGATATAGACTTCTTCGGGAATTGTGCCGTTGATCGGCAAGACCCGGCGACTGAGGGCCGGGTCGTAGGGATTCCCGGGGTCGCGCAGCGCGGTGGTGGTCCCCGCGACGTTGAAAGTCATGTCATAAAACTTCCGGCGGACGTACGCGGTGTCGTTGATGAATACCTGCTGGCGGGTGGTGGTGCCGGTGAAGCGTTTGGTTTCCGTGGTTCCCTTCGTGCGCGACCCGATCGCC
>JBBRXR010000198.1:0-4474 GCA_038238485.1 Elusimicrobiota bacterium
GCAGGTCCCGCAGCCGAAGGCGTTTACGTCACCTTCCTCGGCAGCCCGCCCGAGCTTCTGGATTCGGCCAAGGATTTCGTTGCGCGCTACCATCAGCGCTATCCAAACGTGGAGATGAAATCCTACGACCATTACGGCTACGAGACCGCTGAGATCTTCCTCGACGCCATCGACGCGGTCGGCCCCGATCGCGAGAAGGTCATCACTTTCATTCGCAACACCAAGCACGATGGCGTTCTCGGCCAGACGGCCTTCGATGAGAAGGGCGATACGCTGAACAAGACGATCACCCTCTTCCAGGTGAAGGCCGGTAAATTCATTCCCGTGCCCGCCGCAGAGAAACCCAAGGCGTGAACCTGCTGGCGAACATCCTCGAGCAACTGATCAACGGCCTCACGCTGGGGTCCATCTACGCCCTTGTGGCGCTGGGCTACACGATGGTCTACGGCATCCTGCTCATGATCAACTTCGCCCATTCTGAAATCTTCATGCTTGGCGCCTTCGCCGGCTGCGGCGTGCTCTCACTGGTCCCGGGCCTTCCCTGGCCGGTCTCGATGGCCCTGGCTTTCGTGCTGGCGATGGTGGCCTGCGGCTTCGCCGCCATCACGATCGAGAAACTTGCCTACAAGCCGCTGCGCAAAGCGCCTCGCCTCGCGCCGCTCATCTCCGCCATCGGCGTCTCGATCGTCCTTCAGAATGCCATGTTTCTTTTTCACGATGACTTCCTTGGTTTCCCGACGGTCCTGCCGCTCCGCCGCCTCGAGTTCGGCCAGTTTGCGGTGTCGTCGATCCAGCTCATCATTCTCGGCAGCAGCCTGTCACTGATGGGGGCCCTCTGGCTTTTCGTGAACCACTCGCGGCTAGGAAAAGCCATCCGGGCCTGCTCGCAGGACCGCGAGGCGGCGGAACTCATGGGCATTCCCGTGAACCGGATGATTTCGCTCACGTTCTTTATCGGCGCGTCGCTCGGCGCGGCGGCGGGGATCCTCTACAGCCTTTACTACGGCTCCATCAAGTACAACATGGGCTTCATGCCGGGCATGAAGGCGTTCACTGCCGCCGTGCTCGGCGGCATCGGCAACATTCCGGGCGCCATGCTGGGCGGACTTCTCCTCGGTGTTTCCGAATCGCTCGGGACCGCCTTCCTCCCGCAGGCGTCGTGGAAGGACGTCTTCGCCTTCGCCATTCTCATCATCGTTCTGATTGTTCGACCGTCGGGCCTGCTCGGGGAGCGCACCGCGGAGAAAGTCTGATGCGCCTTCCCTTCAAGCACCGCGCCGTTCCGTTCATCGCGCTCGCCGTGTTCGCGATCCTCCCGCCCATTCTCAAGAACTCCGAATTCTCCTATGTGATCCGTCTTCTCGGTCTCGTCGGCCTTTACATGACCGTGGCGCTGGGGTTGAACCTCGTCGTCGGATTTCTCGGACTTCTCGATCTCGGCTTCATGGCGTTCTATGCGATCGGCGCCTACTCCATGGCCCTACTCTCGATGGCGGGAATATCGTTCTGGCCGGCGCTGGCCGCCGCGATCATCATCGCCATGGCGTTTCGCGCGCTCCTGGGCGCACCGGTGTTGCGTCTTCGCGGCGACTATCTGGCGATCGTCACCCTGGGCTTCGGCGAGATCACGCGGATCGTTCTCAATAATTGGGATTCTGTGACCAATGGCCCGAAGGGTTTGTCTTTGCTGACGAATGCGAACGTGAAGCCGGTGCGGCTCTTCAACTGGGTCATCAGCACCAACGCCGACTATTACTATCTGATCCTGATAACAGTCGTCGTCTGTGTGATCGTGAGCGAACGCCTCAAGAATTCCCGCATCGGCCGCGCCTGGATGGCCATCCGGGAAGACGAAACCGCGGCGCGCCTCACCGGCATCCAGATCACGCGCATGAAAATGATCGGCTTCGTCATCAGCGCCGCCTTTGCGGGCGCGGCCGGCGCCATCTTCGCGCGCTGGGAAAGCTTCGTCACCCCCGAATCATTCACCTTCTGGGAGTCGGTGATGCTCGTGGCCATGGTCGTCATCGGCGGAATGGGCTCGGTGCCCGGAACATTGATCGGCGTGGGCATCGTGATGCTCGTGCCGGAGGTCCTGCGAAACGTCCTCGGGACGGCGCTCGTGAGCTGGCGTTACTTTCTGTTCGGCGTGGCGCTGGTGCTCGTCGCCGTATACCGTCCCCAGGGTATCTGGCCCAGCCGCCGCCTGAGCCGCACGACGGAAGCGGAGGAGGCCGCGAAGTGATCCTTCTCAAGGTTCAGAAACTCGGTAAATCGTTCGGCGGCCTCAAGGCGCTTCAGGACGTGGAGCTCTCCATCAACGCCGGCGAAATCGCCAGCCTCATCGGACCCAATGGCGCTGGAAAAACCACGTTCTTCAACCTGCTCACGGGCGTGTACAAACCAGATGAAGGGGAAATCGATTTCTCCGGCGAACGCATCGATGGACGTCCGCCGCACTGGATCGTCAAACGCGGCCTTGCCCGCACCTTTCAGAACATCCGCCTCTTCAATCACATGACGGTGCTCGAAAACGTGATGATCGGCCGCCACTGTCGCACGCGCTCGGAACTGCTTCCGGCGTTGCTGCACACGCCGGCGTTCTTCCGGGAAGAACGCGAGATCGCGCAGTCCGCCCGCGAACGGCTCAATTTCGTGGGTTTGCTCAAGTACGCCGACGAACTCGCGGGAAATCTTCCGTACGGCGGCCAGCGCCGGCTCGAGATCGCGCGCGCGCTGGCCACCGAGCCGCGTCTGCTTCTTCTGGATGAGCCCACCGCCGGCATGAGCCAGGTGGAAGCCGCCGAGCTCGTCGGCCTTCTCAACCGGATTTCCGCTGAAGGCGTAACGATCCTGCTCATCGAGCACCGGATGAGCCTCGTCATGCGCGTCTCCCAGAAGGTGCACGTCCTCGATCATGGCGTGAAAATCGCCGAAGGGACGCCGTCCCAGGTCCAGTCGGACCCGCGGGTGTGCGAAGCCTACCTCGGCGCCAACTACGACAATTCTGAAATTTCAAACCTGGGCCATTCCTGATGATGTTCGAAACGCGCAACCTGGAAGTCGGGTACGGAAAGATCAAGGCGCTTCATGGCGTGACGGTGGGCGTGAACGCGGGCGAAGTCGTCACCCTGATCGGCGCCAATGGCGCCGGAAAAAGCACGTTCATGAAAACAATCTCCGGCCTGCTGGCCCCGTCGGCGGGCGAAATCTATTTCGAAGGTGAGCGGATCGACGGTCTCCCCGCGCACCAGATCGCCCGGCGCGGCCTGATCCAGATACCAGAGGGCCGCCGGATTTTCCCGCTTCTTTCTGTCGAAGAAAACATGATGATGGGCGCGTTCTTCAGGAAAGACAACGCGGTGTCATCCGACCTCGAACGAATTTACGGCGACTTTCCCATCCTGAAAGAGCGGCGTACGCAAATGGGTGGCACGTTGTCCGGCGGCGAACAGCAGATGCTCGCGTTCGCGCGTGCGCTCATGAGCCGGCCGAAACTTCTCGCGCTCGACGAACCGTCCATGGGCCTGGCGCCCGTCATCGTCGATAAGGTTTTCAAAATCATCAAGGACATCAACGCCGGCGGCATGACCATCCTGCTCGTTGAGCAGAACGCCCGCGCCGCCCTGTCCGTCGCGCAACGGGGCTACGTGATGGAAACCGGAACCGTCCTTCTGCACGACAAAACCAGCGAGCTGCTGGTCAATGATCGCGTCCGGCAGTGTTACCTCGGCATCCAGGAAGGGTTTGTTTCATGAAGGCGCCGCGCGTCGAACTGGTCTGCATCGGAAGCGAGCTTCTGGCGGGAAAGGTGAATACGCACGCGGCCGCGCTCGGCATCAGGCTGGCCGACATCGGGCTCTCGATCGCGCGCGAGCACACGGTGCCCGACGACCTTCCCACGATGCGCCAGACATTCGCCGAAGCGCTCCGCCGCTCGGACGTCGTGCTGTCCGCCGGCGGCCTGGGGCCCACGTTCGACGATCTTACCCGCGACGTCTGGTCGGACGTCACGCGGCGCCCCATGAAGGAAGACGCCGCGCTCGCTGATGATATCCGGGAGAAGTTCGCCGCCCGCGGCCTACAGATGCCGCCCGCCAACCTCCGCCAGGCTCAGGTCTTAAAAGGGGCGGAGCCGATCGCCAACAAGAACGGAACGGCGCCGGGCCAATATCTGGTGATCGGCCGAAAGGTGCTGGTTCTTCTTCCCGGGCCCGCGCGTGAGCTTTTTCCCATGGTGGAATCGGTCGTCTTGCCACGCCTGCGGAAGCGGTTTCGCAACCTCCACGCGCGGCTCAAGACATTCCTCATCGCCGGCGTTCCGGAATCGCGCGTCGACCAGATGATCCGGCCGCTCGTCGAAAAGTATCAGAAAGTCGGCGGATGCATGATCAACCACGGAATCCTCGCATCCCAGTCTCTCATCACAGTGAAGTTTCGCGTGGAGGGCTCCGGCCGCGCCGCGGTCGACGCC
>JBBRXR010000199.1:0-4447 GCA_038238485.1 Elusimicrobiota bacterium
CACCTCGGCACCATCGGTGAGCGAAGGCTCGTCCGACTGATTGGCGCTGGTCGCCGCGATCGGGACACCGGCGCTGTCGAGCAGCGTACGCACCACGCCATGGTCGGGAACGCGCACGGCAATGGTCGGTCGGCCATGGGCCGCGAGCGCCGCCAGGGGCGCCGTCTTCAAAACGAGCGTGAGCGCGCCGGGCCAGTAGGCACCAATCAAACGAAACGCTTCGGTCGGCACTTCCGTCGCCACGAGCGACAACTGCGACGCGCTCGGGATGAGAATGGGAAGCGGCTTGTTATAGCTGCGCCCCTTGATTTCATAAACGCGGCGGACGGCGCCCGGATCGAAAGCGCCGCACGCAATCCCGTACACCGTGTCAGTCGGAAGCGCTACCAGTCCGCCGCTCGCGAGGGCGAGGAGGCAGTCGTGGAGCGCCTTGTCGCCCAGCTTCCCGTCCTTCATCTTGTGGACGCGGGTTTCGACGGCGCCGGAACGAGGAGCGCGGCTCATCGCGGCGCTAGGTTCGATAACCCGCGTTGATGCCGACATATTGTCCGGTGAAATCGCAGGTCTTGTAATGCGACCACTTCTTGCCGAGGCCGAGGTCGATGCGGACGATGAGGCGCTTCTTCTGCAGATAGGTGATCGCTGCTTTCTCGTCGAACGGCTGTTCGGTGCCGTGCTTGCACACGAGCATGTCACCGAGCCAGATGCGGACCTTGGCCGGGTTGAACTTCACGCCCGAGCGGCCCATGGCAGCCAGGATGCGGCCCCAGTTTGGGTCGGCGCCGTGGAAGGCGGTTTTGACGAGCGGAGAGGACGCAACAACGGCCGCCATCTGGCGGGCCGAGGTTTCGGTGCGCGCGCTTTCCACGAAGATCTGGACCATCTTGCTGGCCCCCTCGCCGTCCATCGCCATCTGCGTGGTGAGTCGCTCGCAGATTTCGTGCAGCGCCGAGCGGAAAGTTTCGTAGGCCTTCTCTTCCGTCGTCGTGATTTCCTTCGCGCCGGAAACACCGTTCGCGATCACGCAGACGAAATCATTGGTCGAGGTATCGCCGTCGACGCTCACGCAATTGAACGTCTTGTCGGCCACCCATTCGAGCGCGCGCTGGATCATCGCCGGCCGGATCGCGGCGTCGGTGAGGATGAATCCGAGCATCGTGGCGTGAAGCTGACCGCGCGGGCCGCGCATGTCCGGATGGATCATGCCCGCGCCTTTCACGCAGCCCCAGATGCGCACGGGCGTGCCGTCGATGAGAAACGTGAGTTCGGCCTTCTTCGGCACCGTGTCGGTCGTCATGATGGCTTCGGCCGCGAGATCACCCTCGGTGACGCTGCCGTCCTTCACCCGGTCCATCAGGCGCTTGGCGCCGATCTTGTACTTAGCAAGGTCGATGCGCGTGCCGATCACGCCCGTCGAGCCGACCCAGACCTGATCTTTCGAAACGTTGAGGCCTTCGGCCACCCAACCGGTGGAGAGGATGGCGTCCTTCATACCAGCCTTCCCGGTGGCGGCATTTGCCGAACCTGAATTGACGATGACGGCGCGCACGTGGCCGCGCGTCTTAATCAGACGATCGTGTGAAAGAATGACGGGCGCGGCCTTCACCTGGTTGTTGGTGAAAACGGCGCCGCCGTTCGCGGGGACGTGGCTCATGAAGAGCGCCATGTCCTTCTTGCCTTTCTTCTTGGATAAGCCGGCGGCAAGGCCGGTGGCTGAAAAGCCGAGGGGCCATGAGGATGAGGTCATAGTTATGGAATCACCGACGCGTTACGGCGGTGCCGCACGCGTTGACTGGATTTATGAAGGAAGTTTACCGTTCGTCGGCGTACGGGGAATCGCCGTCGATCACCGAATGGCGACGTCCGCCGCGGCCGTGGCCGCCGCGTCCGTTGCCGCTGTGACCGCCGCGACCGCCGCCATTGCGGCCGCCGCCCTCGTTACCGCCGCTTTCGCCGCGACCCCCGCTCTGGCGCGGACGGGCCTCGGTTTCACCGGCGGGTTCGCCGGCGCCACCACCGCGGCGTCCCCGACGGCGCATGCGCGAGCGGACTTTCTTGCGGCATTTGGGGCAACGTTTTGGATCGGTGAAGCCCTTCTCTTTAAAGAAGCGCTGCTCACCGCCATCGAACACGAAGTCCTGTTTACAGTCGTCGCACGGGAGAAGGCGGTCGCCTTCACCGAGTTTGACTTCCTTGGGACCGAATCCTAAGAGGCGTTTGAGTGTGGCAAGAAAACTCATCGAGAGTCTCCATTGGTTAGCGATGGGATCATAGTAGCCCCTCGGTTTCGGGACGCGCAAAGCACAGATTCATGTTCTGGACGGCTTGGCCCGAGGCGCCCTTGACGAGATTGTCGAGTGCGGCAACGACAATGACCCGGTTCAGGCGTTGGTCTTGAGTGATTCCAATATCGCAGTAGTTTGTGTGTGAAACGTTCTTCGTCTGAGGGAGCTCGCCGTCGGGCAGGACGCGAACGAACGGTTCGTTCTCGTAATGCTTGGCGAATAAACGGCGGATGTCTCCCGTTTTCATGGGTTTCTTCAGGGTAGCGTAAAGCACGGACAGGATTCCCCGGGACATCGGTACCAGGTGCGGCGTGAACGTCAGGCGCACTTTGACCGACGAGACCCGCGTGAGGACCGTCTCGATCTCGGGTTGATGGCGGTGAATTCCCACGTTATAGGCGTGGATGTTCTCATTAACTTCGCAGTACAGATACGTCGAAGCGACCTTCTTTCCGGCGCCGGAGGTGCCCGACTTCGCGTCGACGATCAGGCTGTCCGGATCAACGATCAACGGCTTGAGGAGTGGAGCGGCGGACAGCGACGCTGCCGTGGCGTAGCAGCCCGGATTTGCGACGAGAGAGGCTTTTACAATGCTCGCGCGGAAGAGTTCTGGAAGGCCGTAAACGGCTTTCTTCAGCAGGTCGGGAGCGCCGTGCTTTCCATGATAAACCGCTTCGTACATTTTTGCAGTCGGAAGGCGGAAGTCGGCCGAAAGGTCGATCACCTTGACCCCGGCCTTGATGAATCCGGCGGCGGGAGCGATCCCGATGCCGGCGGGAAAACAGGAGAACACCACGTCGGAATCCGCCGCGATCCTGGCGACGTTAAGCGGCACGAACTCTTGCGAAACACGCCCCCGGAATTGCGGATGGACGGACCAGACAGGCTTGCCGGGCGATGACTCGGAGGTAAGGTGCTGTAAACGGGCGTGGGGGTGATTGAGAAGGATTTTAATGAGTTCGCCGCCGGAATATCCGGTGGCGCCCAAAATGGAAGCGCGGATCAAATAAAACTCCAGGAGGGGCGGGACTCAGGTCCCGATGAGGATGACGACTTCCCCTTTCTCCGGTCGTGACGCCAGCTGCTCAATCACGCCGCGGGGGGCCCCTCGAAGAAACTCCTCGTGTATCTTGGTGATTTCCCGGGCAACGATGACGTTTGCGGACGGTGCGAGAACGGCGATCATTTCCAACGTGTCGGTTGCGCGAAAAGGCGATTCAAAAAGCACGATTGTTTTACCTAAAAGGAGGGCCGCCTGCAACTCGCGGCGGGCGCGACCGGGCCGGCGGGGAAGGAATCCCATAAACACGTAACCATCCCCCGAAAAGCCTGAGACTGAAAGGGCTGCGGCCACAGCCGACGGTCCAGGAATGGGCACGATGGTGAACCCGGCCGCCACGACCGCGGCAACCAGACGAGCTCCCGGGTCGGACACGGCCGGCGTGCCCGCATCGGTCACTTGGGCGACCGACTGGCCGGCCTGGAGATGGCCCACGATACGCCGGGCGCCCGCCTCATGCGTGTGTTCGTCATACCGGACCATGGGCTTGGAAATGCCGAGATGGGAAAGCAGGGTACCGGTGCGGCGCGTGTCTTCACAGGCGACGATGTCGACGGTCTTGAGCGTTTCAATGGCGCGGAGCGTCATGTCGGAAAGATTTCCGATGGGCGTGGCGACCACGTAGAGGGCGGCGGGCATGGGGCGAGAATATTAGTTTTGTGAGGCTTAAGCGGCGTCGGCGACGGCGCTCTGGTTTTCCAGAACCGCCATGAAGGCTTCCACGACGCGCGGATCAAACTGCGACCCCGCGCCCTTCACCACTTCTTTCAGGGCCTCGTCGCGCGTCATGGCGGGGCGCCAGGCCTTGGGCGACGTCATTGCGCACCAGGCGTCGAGGAGCGCCACGATGCGGGCGCCGAGCGGGATTTCCTCGCCACTCAAGCCTTCCGGGTAGCCTTTCCCGTTGAACCATTCCTGGTGATAAAGAACCATGGGCGCGACGGGCGCCAGCATGCTGACCGGCGCGAGAATCTTGTAGCCGAGCTCCGGATGCTTCTTCACGATTTCCATTTCCTGCTCGGTGAGTTTGCCGGGCTTCTTCAAAAGCTGTTCGTCGATCGCGATGTTGCCGATGTCGTGCATGAGCGCCGCGAACTCGAGG
>JBBRXR010000200.1:0-4437 GCA_038238485.1 Elusimicrobiota bacterium
AAGGGCGCCATCTTGAACAGGACGTCCGACTGCAATTTCTTGAATTCCGTGTATCGGTTCGCGAACGCCGCGGCGAAGAGAATCCCGAGCGACCTCTTCTGGTCCGGGTTCTTGATGTTCTGCCGGATGATCGTGAGGACCTCTTTCGCGGGGTTCTCCAGCGAGCGGTAAAGGCGCGCGGCCTCAGCGGGCACGTTGATCCGGTGCCGCTTCAAAACGTCCGCGAAGTCCACCGAACGTTTGTTCCTGGTGCCGAGCTTTCGCCCGCCTGTTTTCCGACGCTTAGCCATTCGCGGTTTTGTCCTTAAATAGCGGCTGGGCGAGGCCAGCCGTGAGAGCGATCGAGTTGATCGCGTCCCTGTGCTCCGCGAGTTCCTTCTCGACGCCCATCATGGGGGTCGAGGGCACAAGCCCACGGAGCAGAAATCCGAACACCAGCAGCACCAGCGCCCAGACGGCGCTCACACTGTGGAAAAGGAATGCGAAGACCGTGACGATCAGCCACGCCGCGGCGAACACGTATTCGTTCTTCACTGAAACGCCTTCGTGAAGATGCGCTCGAGCTTCGCCAGCTGGATCGTGAGCACGTCCTCCGCGTTCTGTGAAACGCTCACGACGACGCCATCAGCGATGTTGAGGGTCTCGATGGACCAGAGCGGCCCCTTGCGCACGAGGCGGCAGGCGCTGCCGTTGATGGTTTCGATCACCGCGGGCTTCGCGGCGGGTTTGGGGGGCGTGTTGATCGGTCGATTGTTGGCCATGTGGGTGGTCTCCTAGGGAATCACGATAAAGATGTTGAAAACCTTTCCGTCGTCTCGGATCGGGTCGGGGTCGCGCTGGATGGGCTGGCCGGGAATCTGCGAGAAAGTGAACGTGGACGATACGATCGAGAACTGAGCGTCCGGGTTGATGACCTTCACGTCGACCGTGCTACCCGGCGCGCCACCAGGAACGGTCGCGAAGAGAGAAGTTGCGCTCACGAAGGTGGAGGCCACCGCCGTCATCGTCCCGACCTGAACCGTGGCGCCGCTCACAAAGCTCGCGCCAGAAAGCGAGAGAACCGTCCCCCCCGGATATGTCCCGGTCGAGGGCGTGACGGCGGACAGAACGGGCGGCGGATTGCCCACGCCGGCCTGCAAAAGCCTCCCCGACGAATTGACGGCGTCGTCCTTGTCGAACACGTAGATGTATTTCGTGGTGTTCGACGTCAGCTCGCCGTCACGTTCCTTGAAGATCGCCGTGCCATCCGATCGCAGCGACGTCTCCGGTTGGTACTCCATGATCGTGCAGGCGGCGAGCGTCGAGGCGTTGCCGAGCATCACGCGCGCCCAGGCATACGTTCCGTAGTCGTAAATCAGGTCGTCATAGAACACGTCATGCTGAATGGTCGTGCCGCCGCAGTCGCCGAGGTTGGAGGGGTCGTCTTGCGTGTACCACCGTCGTAGACCGGTTGACGGGAAGGAAGCGCTCGGGTCCGTGGCCCAATCCGCGCGGTCGATGTTCAGCTGGCCGTCCTGGCGAATCTTGTAGAGGCCGTCACCAACGGTGTTGGCAGAATTCATCTTGAGCAGGCGCTCCTCCGCCATCCAGGTGGATCCGGGGAGACGGTATGCGCTCGACGTGCGGACATAGTTCGATCCGCTGCCGGCCTCGACGCTGGGCGAGGGGCGTTGGCCGCCGCCGGTGCAGCTCGAGGAGGAGTCGGCGTTCTGCGCGTTGTAGGCGTTCGGATAGCCGGAGCCGTTCGTTCCGTTCCAGAAGCGGTCAAACTTCCAATTTTCATATTGGGTCGTGCCGCCGTTGTTGTGCGTGTACGCGCTGATCGCGGACTTGCGCTTCTGATACTTGTAGACCAGCCCTCCGCGTCCGACGCTAGGCATCAGCACGTCCACGGCCACAATGCCGCCATACAGTGAAAACTGCGCCCAATTCACGTTGTCGGAACGCAGGTCTTTGGTCGAAGAACCACGCGCTTCCGTGGTCACGCTCATGTTCTGCGTGCCCATCGTGGTCGTCGGCCCAGCGCTGAGGCTCGCGGTGTTGTTGAACGAACCAGCTTCGAAGTCGAAGAACAGCCAGGGAAGTGAGGAGGCAGCGTTTACCGGCGACTGCTTGAGGCCGAATCCAGAACCCGTGACGGTGATCGTGTTCCCGTTTCCCGGCGTTCCAGAAACCCCGGTGGGGTTCGGAAGCGCCGCGGCCGGGCCGGCGAACAGGATCAGCGTGGCGAAGCTAGAAAGAAGTTTGTGCGCGAAGCGCATAGAGGTTCTCCACGGGGTTGGTTGAGAAAATGATCTGGTCCATCGCCATCGCGGTAGCGTTTCCGTCCTGACCACCGAAACGCACGTTGCCGCCCGCAGGCGCGCCCGCGTTGGGCGTCCCAGCGCACGTTCCGACCAGAACGCTGTCCTTGTAAACCTTGCACGGCGCGCCGAGGGTGGCCTGGGTGTAGTCCCAAGCGATTTCAATGAAAGAAGTGGTGTCCTGGGCGAGGAGCACGCCCAGATTCAGCTGGGTCGCGTTCGAAAAGTCGAACAGCCAGATGCCGGAAGCGTTGACCTGCAGTTGCATCTTCGAAGCGACCGTGCCGGTGTCGCCGTTTATCCAGAAAGGGTCGCCGTCGCTCGCTGCCGTTCCCGCCACTTCCTTCAGAATTCCGTAGAACGCGAGACGGCCGTGGTCGAAATTCCACGAGTCGGAGAAAACGGAGATGCGGCCACCGCTGTTTCCGACATTGCTGTTCCAGACCGTTCCAGTACCTACAATGGGCGCGGTTGAGGTCAGCACCCAGCTGGCGCCGAGCGTGACGGTTCCAATGCCCTTCTGCGGTGATTGGCTGGCCGAGGCGCTGTCGGCGTTCCAGTACCACATCACCGCGCTTCCGCTTCCGCCACCAGACGCAACGACAGGGGCCAGCACGCCCAGGCTCGGGCCGCACTGGCGAATCGCGGCGTCCGTTCCAACCACCACGAAACAGAGGATAACGATGGACCAGAGCTTCTTCATGGGGCCGTCGTCGCGAGGCGGAGTTCCATCACGCCTCCGTAGCTATCGATGGCTGAGGCGTCCCCGCCATCCCGGCAGATCTCAATCATCACGGGCGCGCCCGGGTCGAAGATCGGTGCCCAATCCACGTAACTCGCGGTGGACGCCTGGAAGCGAGGCTTGAGAGATCCGGTTCCGGCGTTGACCGTGATGGTGTGCGGTAAATTGAGGGTGGAGGGAAGGGCGACGTTATCCGTGATGCTCGCCACGCGCACGATGTAGCTCTGCACGCCGGTGTCGGTGGCCGAGCCGCTGTAAACGCGGAACTGATCCAGCCGGACCGCCACCGTGGGCGCTGTCACCGTGGCCGTGTAATTGCGGAAATTGTCGATGATGGCCACGCCGCAGTTGGTGGCCGAAGAACCGGTGGCGTCGAACTTGATCTTGCCGTAGTAGGGGTTCGTGGAGGCCGTGGCGTCGAACGTGTTCGCGGTCGACTTGCCCCATTCCGGGAATACCACAATGGGTTCGCTGAACTCCGTCACGAGGTCTCGGCCCGTCCAGTCATTTGAGGCGCTGGCCACGGGCACCTGCCCGTTGGTCGGCGGGGTGCCGGCCATGTGGGTTGGGCGGACGCTGCCCGCCGTCAGGCCCGCGCCCGATGAAGACCCGCCGCTGTCGTCAAACCCCGTGAGCGCGTGCGCTGTCGCCGCGGTCACCAGGAGGAGAACGGAGAGGAGGTGGCGCCGGCGCATCAGTTCTGCTGCCGCACTTCTTGACCGCAGACCGTGACCGGGCCCGTCGCGTCATTGGAAATAAGGTAAAGGCGGAGGTTGGCGGCGACCGGAATGAATGGGTTCTCACCAACGCCAATCTCGATCGATACCGTGTTGGTCGACACCCCAGGGATCGAGAGGGCATTCAGAACGCCAGAGACGGCCGCCGAGGCCGTGGAGCGGTTGTTGACCTTGATCCCCACGCGCCCGGTCAGGGGGTTCGTCGACGGGAACACCGTCCAGGAGGAACTCGACACCGCCACGCACGTCGGCGTGCCGACAATGTAGACCGGCGTCTCCTGAACGTCATCAACCGCATGCGCTTTGAAGGGAATGGCCAGCAGCGCCGCGGCCAGGATCAGAAATCGGGAGAATCGCTTCATGTTCGGGCCCTCCTCCGGGCAATAAAAAAGAGCGCCCCCGTTCTTTTGAACAGGAACGCCCTTGGTTTTTCCAACGAGACGTTAAAAAGCCCAGCTCAGTGACTGGACCCTATTTCAAGCTGCGTTCGCTCCGAGATCTTGAGGCCGAAGCGTTTGATTCTTCCGTATGAGCTCCACCATCCCGGTCATCCAGCGCCAGACGAACAGCGGCAGGGAGCGGGGCTTGAGAGATCCGGTTCCGGCGTTGACCGTGATGGTGTGCGGTAAATTGAGGGTGTCGGTGGCCGAATCCG
>JBBRXR010000201.1:0-4429 GCA_038238485.1 Elusimicrobiota bacterium
GGTGGGAGGTTCCAACGCGAATTCTGGAACGAGCTGGCGACCGTCGCTCAGCCACGATGGCGCGCGCGTCGCTTTCGAATCGACAGCCCGACTTACGGCCGACGACACCGATCACCGCATGGACGTCTACGTGGTGGACCTGGCCTCGGGCGCGGCGCGCCGTCTCCCGCGGTCGTCGACGTCGGTTGGTTCCGGCGGCGCTTCGCTGTCGGGCGATGGCGAAACGATCGCTTACCATGTCGTTGAAGTCAGCGGAAAGCCGGACGTGGAGCCCCTGTCGATCATTCTGGTCCGCGATCTCGCGTCCGACCGTGTGCGCCGCCTTCCGCCGGGTTGGTACGGGCTCAGGGCCGATGGCGAGGCCGTTCTTCCCTCGATGGGGCGCAACGAGCGTTTCGTCGCGTTCACCTCGAACGCGCCGGGTCTCGGCGTGAAGCGGGATCCCCCTGTCCGAGCCGTCTTCCTCTATGAAGCCGACGCCGACAAAATCCGTCTGATCAGCCGCAACGCCAACGGCGTTCCCGCCAACCGCCCGAGCGCGGAAGCGCACGTGACCCAGGACGGCCGCAAGGTCGCTTTCCTTTCGGCGGCCACGAATCTGGACTCATCGCTGTCGTCCAACTCCCTTTCCTATCACCTCTACGTCGCCGACCGCTCGTCGGGAACGGTGACCCGGATCGACAAGATCGAGCGCGGCTTCGACTCGGCCAACTGGATTGCCGGCGGCTTCACCATGGACGAGGGGGGCGAGTTGATCGTGTTCGAGGCTCGCCAGCGCCGCGCCGGAAAACCATTCGATTCACTCGAGGCGAACGACCTGTTTCTTTTCGATGCGAGCAGCGGCACGGTCAGTCGTCTCACGTCGGGCCTGTTCTCGGGGCATTCGCACAGCCCCGCGATAAGCGGGAACGGGCGGTGGACCGCCTTTGTTTACGCAGGGGCCGGTCAAGACCCGCCGGCGCTCGTCGTCTACGATCGCATGCGTGATCTGTGGCGACGCGTGATCGACGGACACTGCGGACGGCCTGCGATCTCCGGCGACGGTCGCCGGCTCGCTTTTGAGTCGGACGATCCGCGCGTCACCGGCGACAAGACCAAGCGGACGCGCGTGTACGTGATCGACAACCCTTCTTACGAGCCAGAGGACATTGCCCATGCCGGCCATTGAAGCCGTCAATCTTGCCAAGACCTATGTGGTTTCCCAGCGCGGAGAAGGTTTTGCCGGCTCGCTGAAGGGACTCTTTACGCGCGAGACGCGCAACGTGGAAGCCGTGAAGTCGGTCAGCTTCTCCGTTGAGCCCGGAGAGCTCGTCGCGTTCCTCGGCCCCAACGGCGCCGGGAAAACCACCACGCTCAAAATGCTCTCGGGCCTTCTCTATCCGACGGGCGGCACGCTCAAGGTTCTCGGGCACGTTCCTTTCGAGAAGAAGCAGGATTATCTGCGGCGCTTCTCCTTCGTGATGGGCCAGAAGCACCAGCTTTGGTGGGAGCTGCCAGCGCTCGACACCTTTCGCCTGAACGCCGCCATTTTTGATCTCGACGCCAAACGCTACCGTCGACGGTTGGACGAGTTGAACGAACTTCTCCAGCTCGATCCGCTCTGGAACACGCCGGTGAAAAAATTGTCGCTCGGTCAGCGCATGAAAATGGAACTCGCCTGCGCGCTCCTCCATGAGCCTGAATTGTTGCTGCTCGACGAGCCGACGATCGGCCTCGACGTGGTGATGCAGAAGACGCTCCGCGATTTCGTGACGCGCCTCAACCGCGAGAAGAAGACGACCATTCTCCTGACCAGCCACAACATGGAGGACATCGAGACGCTTTGCCGTCGCGTTATTGTCGTCCATCACGGCATCATCCTGTTCGACGGCGATCTGCCTGATCTGGTCGCCCGCTTCGTGCCCGCCAAGCAGGTGACGGCCGTGCTCAAGGAAGAGCGCCCCCGCAAAGACATCGAACGTTTCGGCGCCGTGCAGGAATACAACGGCCTGCGCGCCGCGTGGGAAGTGCCGCGTGGCGATATTTCGAGCCGCGTTTCTGACATTCTCAACCAGCTTCCAGTCGCGGACCTGACCGTCGAGGAAATGCCGCTCGAAGACGTCATCCGCCGCATCTTCAAGGAAGGCGCCGTCTGACGTGAGGAAGTACCTCACCCTGTTCATCATGTCGTGGCAGAAGCAGCTCGAGGTCCGCTCGGACTTCATCTTCGAGCGCGGCCGCAGCCTGGCCGTTCTCTTTTCCCTCTATTATCTGTGGTCCTCACTTCTCACCAATCGCGCGGACGTCGCCGGTTACAGCCGCTCCGAGATGCTCACCTACGTCGTCATGATGACGCTCCTGCGCGCCTGGGTTCTTTCGAACGTCACCGACCGTATCCCGTCCGAGATCGCGCAGGGTAAGCTCTCCGATCTCCTGCTGCGGCCCATCTCTCACTTCGGGTACTGGGCCACGCAGGACGCCGCCAGCAAGTCGCTGGCCATCGGCTCGGTATGCATCGAAATGTCGCTTTTCGTTTTCTTCATCCGCCCGCCGCTTCTCCCGCCGACGAGCGTGGCCGCCGCCGGCGCGTTCGCGTTCTCGACGCTGCTGGCGATGGCGATGTATTTCCAGATGAGTTACATGCTCGGCGTCATCGGCTTCTGGACCGCGCAGTCGTGGGGGCCGCGTTTCTGTTTCGAAGTTTTCCTCGAGTTCTCGGCGGGCGCTTACTTCCCGGTGGACCTGCTCCCGGGGGCCGCGCAAAAGGTGCTCGCCTGGCTGCCGTTCCCGTATCTCGTTTTTCACCCGCTGTCGATTTATCTGGGGAAAGCCGGACCGGACCAGTGGCTGTCGATCCTCGGCCATCAGGTGATGTGGATCGGCGTGCTGACGCTGGCGTCGCGCGGTCTATGGGGCGCGGGCCTTCGCCGCTACGCCGCGGAAGGCGGATAGGTCCGTGAAGCGCTATTTCCGTATCTGGGCGGCGCTGGCGCACAACAGCCTGCGCACGCAGTTGTCGACGAAGATGGCCTCCGGCGGCTACCTGATCGGGAAGCTTCTGCGCATGGGATTTTTCCTGACCTACCTGATGGCCATCTTCAAACAGCTGCCCAGCCTCAAGGGGTATTCGATCCACCAGATGGTTTTGTTCTTCATGACCTTCAACCTGATCGACGTGGCGGCGCAGTTCCTTTTTCGCGGGCTCTACGGCGTGAAGTATCTGATTGAGGAGGGGGACTTCGACAAGATCATCACGCAGCCCGCGCACCCGCTCTTCCGAATCTCGTCGATGGGCGTCGATTTCCTGGACCTCTTTACGCTCGTTCCGGTGGGTTTCATCACGGCCTGGGCGCTTTCGAAGATCCCGGGCGGCGTGACGCCGGGCGGCGTCGCGCTTTACGTTCTTCTTATCGCCAATTCGCTGCTGATTGCGTATGCGTTCCACGTCTTTATCGGTTCGCTCTCGGTGCGCACGCATGAATTTGAAAGCGCCATCTGGGTTTACCGCGACATCATGACGCTTGGGCGTTTTCCCGTCACGATCTACAGCGATCTGCTACGCGGTCTTTTCGTGACGGTGATTCCGGTGGGCGTGATGGTCTCATTCCCGGCGCAGGCGCTGATGGGCCTGTTATCGTGGAAGGGCGTGCTTTATGCGCTCGCGTTGGCCGTCGTTCTGCATCTCGGCGCGCAGCGTTTTTGGAAGACCTCACTTCGGGAGTACACGTCGATTTCGACTTAGGTCCGTTCTCAGCGATTGATGCCGCGTGAATATCAGCGTATCCTTGGCCATGCGCCAGTCAGCTGTTTCGGCCATTTTCGTCGCCTCCCTGCTTTCACGCGCCGCTCTCTGGGCGTTCGATCCCGCGCTGGTGGACCAGCTCCTTGAGGTGGACGCGCTCAACCGGCAGTCCGCCTATCAGCGCGCGGCCGCGTTACCCGATACCGATAAAATTAATCTCGCCCCTTTCCTTTCGGAGCGCCTGGAAGACCCGAAAAAGGGCGAGTTCGCCGCGATGGCGCTCTGTCGGCTGGGGGACGTCGGCGTTCCCTATCTGGACCGGCATGCGCGCAGCGGCATTCCGGGAGCCGAGTACGCCGCGATGGGTCTTTTGATGGGCAAGGCGTCGGGCCAGGCCGCCGCGGCCGCCATTCTTCGCGATGGCGACGAAAAGGCGGCGATCCGCCTGCTGTCGGTGATCGAGACCTCGACGGTCCTTCCGCCCGTGGTGGGGGAGGAAGTCACCCGGCTGGCCGGAGATTCGAACCAGCACTTCGCGGTTCCCGCGCGCGCCGCCCTCGACGCGGTGGCCAAGGCCGCCAAAGCGCCGAAGGAAACCCCGCCGGTCGAATCGGAATCATCCCTTCTCGACGAACCCGCGGACGCCGCGACCGCACCTGCCGCCAATGAGGAAACCCTCAAAAAACTGATTGGAGAGTTGAAGGAAAA